>CALWVZ010000047.1 GCA_944385125.1 uncultured Oscillospiraceae bacterium | reverse complement strand
CAACTTTCCTATGAGGCCTCTTGGCTGGCGCTCTCCCTTAGAGTTCACTGTCCAATATGTTTGACAATCCTACACCCTTTGCCGAACTGTTGAATATCGCAGTATGCTTCAGGCTTTCAGCTGAGCTATCATCTCATCGCAGACGGCGTCCATATCGCCCACTATGCCGTAATCGCAGTAGTTGAATATGGGGGCGTCGGGGTCCTTATTGACGGCTATGAACTTGCCGGCCTCCACGCCGGTGACATGGTTCACTGCGCCTGAGACGCCGAAGCCGATATAGAGCTTGGGCTTTATCATAACGCCGGACTGACCAACCTGGAGCTTATAGGGCAGCAGTTCCCGGTCCACCAGGGGACGGGTGCAGGCCAGCTTGCCGCCAAGCAGCTTTGCCAGCTCTCTGTAACGGCCAAGGCTCTCCTCGTCCTTGAGGCCGGCTCCGACGCAAACTATGACTTCGCTGCCGGCAATATCCAACTCGGGGTCGAAAGCGTCGGCCTGGAAGCCCAGAAGCTTGGTACGAATATTCTCTACGGGGAAGGAGATGTCCTCCTTGACTACCTCCACCTTGGCCTTTTTGCCTGTGGGAATGTGCTTAAAGGTGCCGGGACGGATGGTGCCCACCTGGGGGCGCAGCACGGGGATGGTTATAACGGCCATTATCTTACCGCCGGCGGCGGGCTCCACAAACTCGATGTCGGTGGTTTCCGGATTGTAGATGAGCTCGGTGGCGTCGCTGGTGCAGCCGGTCTCAAGACGGGCGGCAAAGCGGGGGGCAAAGTCCCTGCCGTTGGTGGTGCCGCCCACCATGACGGCGGAGGGCTTATATTTCTGGCACAGCACGGTGAAGAGATTGGTATATGCCTCGGTATTATACCGCTCATAGCCGCTGCCGGACACCAGGATGAGCTTGTCAACGCCGCATTCCTTTATCTTTTCCAGTTCGCTTTCAGGCAGAGCTCCAGCTACCACAGCCACCAGCTTATCGCCGGACAGGTCGCAGAGCTTCCTGATCTCGCAGCAGAGCTCAAAAGAAACAGGATGAACCTGGGCACCGTCGTGCTCTATGTACACCCACATATCCTTGTAGTTTTTCTTATCCATTATATGTGCCCTCCTTATTCCTTAATAAGCTCCAGAAGCTTGGAGACGGTTGCATCCAGCCCGCCTTCGTCCAGAATGACGCCGGGTTCGGGCATCACAGGCGGGAACATCCTGGGCACCTTGGTGGGGGAGCCGGGGTCGCCGATACGCTGCGGGTCGAGACCGGGGATGTCCTGAGAAGTGATGGTCACAACCGGGGCCTTTTTGGCGGCCAGCTTGCCCTTCAGGCTGGGGATGCGCACGGGGTAATTGGTCTTCTCCATGGTGAACAGGCAGGGCATGGAAACCTCCAGAGTCTCGATGCCTGTCTCCAGCTCACGCTCTACCACCAGCTTACCCTGCTCCAGGTCGATCTCCTTTATAAGGGAGGCGCTGGTGACCTGTGCGGCGTTGAAGCGCTCAGCCAGCTGGGAACCCATCTGGCCCGTGGCTCCGTCCAGAGTTTCCTTGCCGCAGAAGATGAGGTCGTATTTGTCCTGAGTGTTGGCGGCGGAAACTATGGAGTAGCTGGTGGCCAGAGTGTCGGCATTGCCGAAGGCCCTGTCGGTCACCAGGATGGCCTTGTCCGCACCTACGGCCAGGCACTCCCTCAGCACTGCTTCGGCAGCGGGGGGGCCCATGGTTATCAGGCTTATCTCTCCACCGTAGGTCTCCTTGACCTTGACGGCGGCGGAAAGAGCGTTGGCGTCCAGGGGGTTGAGAATGGCGGGAACGCCGGCACGGATAAGGTTGCCGGTGGCCGGGTCCATACGCATCTGGTCCACATCCGGGACCTGCTTTACACATACAAGAATCTTAAGCATTATATTACCACCTTTCCAGGATTTAAAATGTGTTTCGGGTCAAAAGCTGCCTTCCTTGCGGAGAGCTCAGCGTAAGCCTCCTGTCCCAGGGTCTGCTTATAGGTATCTACCTTGGCATAGCCCACGCCGTACTCTCCAACTATGCAGCCGGAAAGCTGGGCGCAGCGGGCATAGACATCAGCGGCAAAAGCAGACATAAGGGGAAGGAACTCCTCCTTGCTGCCGTCGTAAGCGGTGTGGATATGCACTCCGCCGCTGCCTACATGGGCGTAGCACATGACATTGAGACCGGCCTTTTCACCCTGCTCCTTGGCGTACTCCACCAGCTGGGCGATATTCTCCTGGGGCAGCTTGACGTTAAGCTCATCGGAGCATTTTGCTCCGGCTTCCATGGAAGTGTGGAAAGCGTCGTGGGCTTCCCAGGTGTCCCGCTTGAGAGTGGGGGTGTCCACCACCAGAATGTCCAGGCACTCCAGCTCCTCGGCCAGTTCTGCAATGGACTCCATCTTTTCATCCAGCTCGTCGTCATCCTCGCCCTCAAGGCTGACCATCAGTGTGGCGCCTACACGTTCGCCATCCATCTCTACGGGGAAGACGGGATTACCGGTGACATTGCCGGAAAACTCCACAAGGTCCGTGTCCAGGTACTCCATGACTGCGGGCTCAAAGCCGGCTTCGGTTATTTTGGCTGCGGCATTCAGGCAGCTCTCGGTATCCATAAAGGGGAAGAGCAGGATAACATCTTTTGCGGGCTTCTTTACCAGCTTCAGGCTCAGCTGCGTGATGACGGCAAGAGTGCCCTCGCTGCCGATGACGGAGGCGTACTCCTCCTTGTCGGAGAGCTTGGCCACAGCGCCGTCGGCAAGGACCAGCACGGCGTCAGCCACATAGTCCCTGGCGCTGCCGTATTTGAGGGCGCAGGGGCCGCCGGCATTGGTAGAGACGTTGCCGCCTATGGTGGCGGTCTTCTCACCGGGGTCCGGGGGATAGCAGAGCCCGTGCTTCTCCGCCTCGGCCTTCACATCCTGAACCAGCATGCCGGGCTGCACGGTGAGGGTTCCGGTTTCCTCGTCAAAGGATATCAGCTGGTTCATAGCCTTAAGAGACAGGACTATGCCGCCCTGAATGGGAACGGAGCCGCCGACCTTGCCGGTGCCTGCGCCGCGGACGGTGACAGGCAGCTCGTAACGGCTGCACAGCTCCATGATGCGGGAGACCTCTTCGGTGCTGTGGGCTTCAACCACGGCCTCAGGACTGTGAGCTGCACCGTAGGGCAGTTCGTCGTGCCAAAAATCCATACCAATATCTTCGCCCTGGATAACATTGCCTTTCCCGACTATCTCTTCAAGCCGGGCTGCCATTTCGGCTGAGAATTTTGCAAACATCTTCTATCCTCCATAAGCAGTTATTGCCAATACCGCCGCACAAAGTGCAGCCGTACATTACAGCTTTTTATATGCAAATTGCATGCCGCAGCCACGGCCTTTTCCAGGATTTTTTCAGCTCTGAGGCAAAAAATACAAATAAACAGGAAAACAAAGGTGTTGAAAATAGGCAGGGAAGACATACGCTCCCGAAGCACAGCTCCGGGAGCGTATGGGTGCTGGCAACAGCGGCGAATTTCAGTCCGTACCGGCTTTGACCTTTATTTCTATATCGTATTTTTCCATCTTCCTGTACAGGGTGTTCCTGGACATGCCCAGCCGTTTTGCCGAACGGGAGATGTTGCCGTGCTCCTCCTCAAGGATGAGGATGATTTTTTTCCGCTCCTGCTGCTCTCTGAGTTTGAGGCCCGTGGACGGCTGCTCTTCCTGGGGATGTTCACTCCACTGGGGCTCCCTGCTCATGGAGTCCTGGAGGTTGGCCTTTGTCAAAGGGGCTTCAGGACGTTCCTCGTCCTCATAGTCATAATCAGGAAATTGAAGCTTGGGCTTGCTGTAGCGCAGAATGTATTCCGGGAAGCAGTCCAGGCCTATCGGCCTGTCATTGGAAATTATCAGCGCCTTTTCCATGATGTTCTTCAGTTCCCGGACATTGCCGGGCCAAGGGTAAGCCTCCAGAGCATCCAGCACCTCCTGGGACAGGGGGTGGCTTTGGATGTGCAGGGACTGGCCCAGGGTCTCGTTGAAATACTGGGCGAGAAGGGTGATATCCCCCTCCCGGTCCGCCAGTCTGGGAAGGAAGATCTCGATGACGCTGAGCCTGTACCACAGGTCTGAGCGGAACTTGCCTTCGGCAATGAGTTTTTGCAGGTCCTGGTTTGTGGCGGCTACCACCCGCACGTTTATGGGGATAGCCTTGTTTGAACCTATACGCATGACGCTCTGCTCTTGAAGCACTCTCAACAGGGATACCTGCATGTCAATGGGCATATCGCCTATTTCGTCCAAAAACAGGGTCCCTTCGTTGGCATATTCAAATTTACCCTTGGCCCCTGAGGAGCGGGCGCCGGTAAAGGCTCCGCCTTCGTAGCCGAAAAGCTCACTGGCCAGCAGGTCTCTGGGTAATGCGCCGCAGTTGATGGCAACGAATTCCCCCTTGCGGCCGCTGAGCCGGTGCAGGGCCCTGGCCGCAACTTCCTTGCCGGTGCCAGTCTCGCCCATGATCATGACGTTCGAACGGTGTACGGCCACGCTGCGGATGAGCTTGTCCACTTTCAGCCATTGCGGGCTTTGACCGATGCAGTCCGAACTTTGGGCCCCGTTTCTGAGGAGCGGGGAGGGACCATCGTCGGGTATGCGAATTTCAGAGGGGGTTTCAAAGACCAGCACATTGTGCTTGGCGCCGGTCGCAAGACTGATGCTCCTGCGCCTGAGCAGCTTCATGGACAGCCCGGGGGAGCGGCCGCTGCCCTTGAAAGCCAGAGTGTCATCTGCCGGGAGCTCCTGGGACTCCCCCAGAAGCATAGGCAGTATGCGCTTATTTTTAAGGAAGTCAGCCAGAGAGCAGGAGGCATAGGGCTGCTTTTCATATCCAACTACCGCTTTTTTGCCGTTGGAGTTGGCGGTGAGGATCATGCCGTTTTCGTCGGTGACAATGATGGCCAGACTGTCGCTCTCCAGAATGGGGTCAAAAAAGGTGGCGGAAGAGAGCTGGCTGAACAGCTCGCGCCTGGGGCAGCGCAGCTTTTCCACCAGGGAGGCGGCCGCAACGCAGATATCCAAAGCGTTGGGGGGCAGGGCGATAAAAGGGTCGTTCACGCAGAGCACGAAATCCTCGCCGCTGGGGTCATGGACCAGGGCCGCCACCCCGGAATAGCTCTGGGAGATGGCGCGGAAGTGCTCATAGCCGTCTACCCGGCTGGGCTTTTTCTCCTGGATGGTTATGGTTATATTGCCGTTGCCGTTGAGGGCCTCGGTGACGAAGGTGCCCAAAGTCCTGGGATAGGACGACAGGGGGGTGACCAGGTCAAAGACGAAGCCGTGCATATCCGCAAGGCTGGAATTGCAGTTGAAAACCGCCAGCAGATATTGAAGTATGGGGCTGGCGGCGGCAATGATTTGAGCGTTTTTTTGACGGGTCTTATTGAGAAGCTGCTCCTCGCACTTGGGAAAGTCCGCAGACCAGGGGCTGGTGCCGCAACTCATGCAGCGGGCCCAGGACCTGGCGATCTCCGGGCGAAGGGCCTTGGCGTCGATAATGCCGTAGTTTACGGCCTTTTTCCAAGCCTCCAAAACAGTAGCTTTATCGTAGGCCATTATTTCTCCTTTCTCTTCCTCTTGATGCAGCTGGGTATGCCGGCTGCCTGACGATATTTGGAAACCGTCCTCCTGGAAATACGGAAGCCCTCTTTTTCAAGGGAGGCGCATATTTCATCGTCTGTCAGCGGGGAGCTGCTGCTTTCGGAGGAGATCAATTCCTCGATACGTCTTTTTGCCGCATCCACAGACAGCTCTGCCGAGGCGCAGCCGTTGAGGGAACGGACAAAAAAGCGCTTCAGGGGAAACATTCCCCAGCTGGTGGATATGTATTTATCCTGGACTATGCGGCTTACAGTGGAGACGTTCACACCCATTTCATCGGCAAGCTGCTGCATGGTCAAAGGCCTGAGATCCTCAGGCCCATGAAGGAAAAAGTCTCTCTGCAAGGCGACCAGGGCGTGGGCGGCCCGGCTGAGAGTCTGCCGCCGGATATCAACACTGTGGATAAGCGCCTTGGCGGAATTGAGGCTCTGGCGAAGGTAGTGTTTCTCCTCAGCGTTCAGCTCCGGCCGGTCCAGCAAGTGCAGGTAATAGTCGTTTATTGTGAGGGGATTGTCACCCTCGCCGGAAACATAGATGCGCAGTTCCCCCTCCCTGCGTTCCACAACGATATCCGGCACGATATAATTGATCTGCAGAGGCCGTTCATCGCAGTTGCCGGGCCTGGGCTCAAGGCTGCGGATATAGTCGAAGACCTGGCACATGCAGCTTTCGGAGACATTGTAACGTGCGGCGCACTGGGCGGGGCTGGAGTCGCAGAGAGCCTGAAGATCTTCATTTATTATCCGCTTTGCCAAATCCCCATAGGGGAAGGAGGCGTCTACCTGAAGGCACAGGGCCTCATATACATTGGCAGCGGCAATGCCCCGGGGCTGAAAACCCTGGATAAGGGACAGGACCCGCCGGCCCACATCCAGGCTTTGACAATAGAGAAGGCATATGGTCTCCAGGCTGCCGGTAAAATAGCCGCTGTCATCCAGGTCGCCGATTATCTCAAGACCTATGGCCTCTTCCACCGGGCTGAGCCGGCACATGGACAGCTGAAGCCGCAGCGAGCCTGCCAGAGCCTCGCTCTCCAGCGAGACGCCCTTGGAATAATACGGGTCAAAATCTTCGTCAGGGTCTGCGCCGAAACGGGAATAGTTTTCATAAAAGCCCGGGTCCCGGCCCTCTTCGATGGAAGTAAAATTTTCTCCTGTACCGGGATCCCCGCCATAGGCCTCCAGGGCCCTGGGTTCCGGGATATCCAGCATGGGGTTGGCCATGGACAGCTCAACCAGATAGTCGTACATGGCCTGGGCAGGCAGCGAAAGCATATTGAGTCCCTGTATCATGGAAGCAGTTACTCGCTGTTCCTGCTTTTGCACATGACCGTAGCCCTCTGCAAAGACCATGGAGACTCACCCCTCACTGCAAAAACTGTCACATTTTATAGGGAAATGGTATCACATCGGTTTAAACATGTCAAGAAATCTTGTGCGCAATATGTTAAAATAAAGGCCGATTTTCTCCTATTTATAGGAAATATACAAAAAATTAAAGTAAATCCCGGGAGAAAACTGGCGAACGGCATGCAATTTGCATTATAAAAAATGGTACCCCAAAAAATCCATCACCGAGAAAGGGAGACGTATCCAGATGAAAATAATTGCATGCTACAAAATCGTGCCCTACGAGCAAAGCATAGGCATTTCCTCCGACGGCAGTCTCAGCTTTGACAAGGCGGAGCTGATGATAGGCCAGTACGACCTCAATGCCATTGAGGCCGGCGCCCAGCTGGCGGAAAAGTGCGGAGGCGAACTCACCGCTCTTACCGTGGGTGCAGAAGAGGTTGAAAACTCCAAGATGAGAAAGGGCGTCTTGTCCAGAGGCCCTGCAAACTGCGTCACCGTATGCGATCCCAGCCTCAAGAATGCGGACAGCAACGCCAGCTCCGCAGCTCTGGCCGAGGCAATAAAGAGCAGGGGAGAATTTGATCTGGTGATCTGCGGAGAGGGCTCCAGCGATCTGTACGCACAGCAGGTTGGCGTGCAGCTGGGAGAGAGACTTGGTCTGCCCTGCATCAACGGCGTCACCAAGATCGAGGCGGAAGAGGGCTTCATAAACGTGGAGCGCTCTGCCGACGGCGAGACAGAGACTCTGCGCATCAAGCTCCCCGCCGTTATCGCCGTTGCCAGCGGCATTAATGTGACCCGAGTGCCCAGCATGAAGGACATCCTTGCAGCCGGCAAAAAGCCTGTTGCAGCCCTTACGGGCAACGATGTGGCTCTGCCTGAGGAGAGATCCACCGAGACCCTGTCCATTCTGGCTCCCCAGCACGCTGCCCGCCCCTGCAAGATATTCACAGGAGACAGTGAGGAGACCCTCTCTGCCTTTGCTGCCGCAGTTAATGCGGAACTGAAATAAGGAGGACAAGACCATGAAACTCAAGAAAGCCCTTGTTTTTTCCACCAATGCTTCTAATATTGCCTCCCTGTGCTGGGGCGCAAACACTTTGGCCCAGGAGAGCGTAGCTATAGTTCTGGGCACGGAGAGCCAGGCGAATGAGGCCGCAGCCTGGGCAGGGAAAGTCCTGTGGCTGGGAGAGAAGGCCCAGGGGACCATGGCCGAGAGTTACACCGGAGCGGTGGCCCAGCTGCTGGAAAAGGAGCAGCCGGAGCTGCTGCTGATGGGCTGCGGAACCAGAGACCGCTGCATCGCCGCTAAGCTGGCGGTGAGGCTGAACGCCGGGGTCATCACCGACGTATCTTCCCTGGAACTGGACGAGACCGGCGCCGTGCTGGCAAAGCGCAACGTGTTCGGCGGCACGGCACAGGCTTCCGTAAAGGTTTTGGGAGCCATGGGCATTGTCCTCACCAGCGGCGGCTTTGACGAGACGGCCCCCGCCGTCCCCGGAGCCGTGGAGAAGGTGGACGCCCAGACCGAGGATATGGGTATCCAGCTTCTGGATACTGCCGCAAAGCAGGAGGAATCCGTGGATATTGCCGTTGCAAAACGTATTGTGGCCGTGGGCCGCGGCCTGGGCGCCCAGGAAAATCTGGCGGCGGCAGAGAGCCTTGCCGCAAAGCTGGGCGCAGAGATGGGCTGCACCAGGCCCATTGCTGAGGAGCAGCACTGGATGTCCAGGAGCCGTTATATCGGCGTGTCCGGGGCGACTGTAAAGCCTGAGCTCTATGTGGCCCTGGGTATATCCGGCCAGGTGCAGCACATGGTGGGCGCCAATAGCTCCAAAATAATCGTGGCCATAAACAAGGACGGAAAAGCGCCCATATTCCAGGACTGCGATATCGGACTTGTGGCCGATATGAACAAGGTTCTGCCCAGACTCACTGAGCTTCTGTAAGAAAAAATATCCGGGAGGGGAGCGGAGAAAATGAAAGAAAGTGCGGGAAAGCCCGGCAGGCTTAGCCCGGGCATGGCTCTCGGCCTTGCCGCTCCCCAGACCTGGACGGCGGCCCTTATACCGGCGCTGCTGGGCGCCGCACTGGTAGGGGAGCAGGCCTTGGAGAGCCCCTGGCTGCTGCTGAGTACGGCCGCCGCCTGCGTGCTGATGCAGTCTGCGGCAAATGTTTTCAACGACTACTGCGATTTTATCAAAGGGGGAGACACCCTGGAAAATTCTCCCGATGCAGAGGAAGCAGTGCTGCTTTATCAGAGGCCGGAGCCTAAAAAGGCCCTGTACCTGGGCTTTGCCCTGCTGTTTCTTGCCGCCGCCGCCGGAGCTCCCGCCGTGATAAAAGCCGGTTGGCCTGCCCTGGCTGTGGGGGCAGCCGGCGCAGCTACGCTGCTTGCCTACTCCTTTGGGAGAAAACCCCTGTCCTATTTGCCCCTGGGTGAGCTGAGCTCCGGCTTTGTAATGGGAGGCCTGATACCCTTGGGGCTAAGCGGCAGCCTCAGCGGCGATTTTTCGCCTATGGTCCTTTTCAGGGCCTTGCCGGTTATGCTGGGTGTGGGGCTGATAATGCTGACCAATAATCTTTGGGATATACAAAAAGACAGGGCGTCGGGGAGAAAGACCTTCACCGTTTTGCTGGGGGAGGAAAAGAGCCTGAAGCTCTACCGCTGCGCTCTGCTGCTGTGGTCTGCCCTGCCCTTCATAATGCTGCCTATGAGAGCCGGGGCTGTTTATCTGCTGGGGCTGCTGGCCTCCGGCCCGGCTGCCGTATCCCAGCTCAGACTGGGCCCCGGGCCGGACTCCAGACTTCGGGCCATGGCCGGGATAAACTCTCTGAATGCCATGTTGGGCAGCGCATATATAATCGCCGTATTGTTTTCTTAGGGGGCGCCTGCTGCAATGGACAAGGAAGAATATGTATTTAAGGTGTTTGGCAGCGTTGCAGAGGACTATGACAGGGCCAATCAGCGCATAAGCCTGGGACAGCACCTGCTGTGGAAAAAGCGGGGAGCAGAAATTCTGGAGGCCTCTTTGCCCCAAGGCGGGAAGCTTCTGGATATTTGCTGCGGCACAGGGGACATGACGCAGCTCATGCTCAGCCGCAGGCAGGACATCAGGGTGACCGCCCTGGACTTCTCGCCGGAGATGCTGGAGAAGGCGGAAAAACGCTTTGCCGGTGAAAAACGGGTGGAGCTTGTGCGGGGCAACGCCCTTGATATGCCTTTCAAAAACGACAGCTTTGACGCCGCCGTCATATCCTTTGGCCTGAGAAACACCGCAGACTACGGCGCAGCCATTAAGGAGGCGGCCAGAGTGCTGAAGGAGGGAGGGGGATTTTGCTGCATAGATTCCTTCCTGCCGGAGCAATTCTGGGTAAGGCCATTCTACGGCCTGTATTTCTCCCTGCTGATGCCGCTGCTGGGCGGCGGGATAAAAAGATTTAAGGAATACAGATGGCTGAGCCGGAGCACCAGGGCCTTTGTCAGCCCGGGCCGTCTCAAGCAGCTGCTGGCTCTGGGCGCCATGCAGCCCAAAGAGGAGAGAAGTTTCATGTTCGGCTCCTGCAAAGCCATATATGCGATAAAGAGCAAGGAGGCGCTCTGATGAAGATGTTGGATGATTTCCCGGGAATCAAAGAGGAGCTGGAACTCGTCGGCCATACCATGAGAGAATATGTATCGGACAGCCTGGGCAGGCAGCCTCTGTCGAGAATTATCGAGGAAGTTATGGCCTCCGACGGCAAACACCTTCGCCCGGCTCTGGTGCTCGTCTTTGGACGTTTTGGAATGGCTTATCCCGCATGCCGCTCCAAGCTGGTGAAAACGGCGGCTGTGGTGGAGCTTATACACATGGCCTCCCTTATACATGACGATATTGTGGACGACGCCCCCAGCAGAAGAGGACGGGACACGATACAATCTGCCTTCGGAAAGGACATGGCAGTATATGCCGGCGACTACCTGCTCAGCTGCGTGCTAAGAGAGCTTATGAACCCGGAGATGCTGGATATCGGACAGAGCCTGTCGAGAGCCATGGCTGACATGTGCAGCGGTGAGCTGGGACAGTATGCCGCCCAATTTAACGTAAACACTGACGAGAACCAGTATTTCATGAACATTTCCGGTAAGACTGCCGCTCTGTTCTCCGCCGCCTGCGAGGCAGGAGCCATTGCTTCCGGCTGCGGTCAATCCAGCATAAGCGCCTCGAAGCAGTTCGGACACAGTCTGGGACTGATATTCCAGCTGAGGGACGATTTGCTGGACTGCATACTGAGCCACGAGGACAGCGGAAAAAAACAGGGCATGGACTTTATAAACGGTATCTATACCCTCCCTGCGATCTATACCTTCAATGACAGCCATTACGGCCCGGCCATCAGGGAACTGGCTGCCAGAGCCGGCTCAATGGAGCCGCAGCAGGTCTTTGCCGAACTTTATTCCATAGTCAGCGTCTCCGGCGGAGTGGAATATACCCGCTGGATAATGCGCCAGTACAGGGAACGGGCCATGGGGTATATGATGCAGCTGCCGACCTCGCCGGCAAAGTCACAGCTGAGCAAGGTTCTGGACTACCTGGTGGAGGTCTGACGGGAATGGATCCCATTTCAGTAATAATGCCCCCTGTCATTGGTGGGATAATTGGCTACTTTACAAATGACCTGGCCATAAAAATGCTCTTCCGCCCATATAAACCCATGTATCTGGGGCGGCTCCGCCTGCCCTTCACCCCGGGTATAGTGCCCAGACGGCTGGAAGATCTGGCGGTGCTGCTGGGCCGGGAGGTGGAAGCCCGCTTTTTCAATGCTGACGATCTGGAGATATTGTTCCAATCCCAGGAGTTTTCTTCCACCGTGGCCGAGAGCATCACCGATATGATCTTCTCCCGGCGCAGCAGCCTCTGCTATGTGATGGAAGGGCTGGAGGCTTCGGAGACTATGGGAGCCGCTGTGAGCTCTGCAAAGCAGGGCCTCTGCGCAAAGGCGCTGGAGATTCTCAGGGACTTTGATTATGCGCCGCTGATACGGCAGACCGCAGAGGAGCTCGCCGGGCGGCTGCCCAGAGCGGGAGCCGCCAGCCTGATAAATCTTGCCCCCGCCCTGTCGGAAGCCATAAAGGAATACCTTGGGGAACACGGGGAGGAGACGATATATCCCCTTGTGGAAAGAGCCCTGGTGGATTTCGGAGACAGGCCTGTAAAAGACATGGCGCAGGAGGCCTTCCCTCAAAGAGAGAAGCTCTGCGCTGCGATACAAAAGCTGTATCTGGACTTCATGTCCGTATATGTGCGTAAAGTAGTGGAGAGCATAGATGTAGGCGGGATGATAACAGAGAAGCTGCGTCTCATGGAGCCTCAGGCTGTGGAAGCGCTTATCCTGTCTGTGGTGAACAGGGAGTTTCGTTATGTGGTCTGGCTGGGAGGCCTGTTGGGAGCAATAATCGGTGCGGTAAATATTTTTATTTGAACCGAGGGACTTCAGCCTGCATAGGCAGGCTCCGATCCGAAGGAAAGCAGATAACGGAAGCTAATATTGATTTGCAGAGGCGGTTGAGAAAATTCTCAGCCGCCTCTGCTGCTATAGGAAATAAAAAAACAGGGGCATGATCTCATGCCCCTGCCGGAGATTCCGAACAATAGGAAAATATGTAGCTTTGAGGGTTTAGGCTGGGGAGCTTAGTTAGCGGCCTTTGCCTTTGCCTTCTTGTCAACAGCAATGATGATGGGAGTGATGACGCCCTGGACGCACAGCAGAGTACCCACCAGAATGATGACGCCCTCGTAGGAGCCGGTAGCGTCACGCATAGCAGCGTAGAGGTACTGGGCAACGCCGCTGGAGACCAGAACAATTGTGGTGACGATGGAGTAGATGTTGGAGTAGTCCTTGGTGCCGAAGACCTGGGAGACCATGAGGGGGTTGCCGATGGTCAGAGG
>CALWVZ010000046.1 GCA_944385125.1 uncultured Oscillospiraceae bacterium | reverse complement strand
TTGGTGGGGTCGATGAATTCGTTGGGGGCAAAGTAGGGCTCGGTGCACAGTTCGATATAGCCCTGCTCCTTTATCTCGGCCAGCAGGTCCTTATCACCGCCGCTGCCGCAGGCGGCACAGCAGAGGACCATGCAGAGTATGAGCGCCAGCGCAAGAATCTTTTTCATCAAGATCACCTCATCATTTTCTCATCCTTTTCGGAGATGAAGCAATAATAGCACCGGCGAAAGGATTTGTCAACACATTAGCGTGATAAATCGCTAAATTTTTTCTCCCCTTTTACAGACATTTTTCTCCGCTCTGTGTTCCGGGGGGGGCCGACCTCGTCCTGAGGGAAGAAAAATCCTTTCTCTTTATATTCTGCGCCGCCTTTTTCCCCCTGCTTTCGCACTATATACAGTGTATGCTTGCCTTACAGACCACAAGATAAGGAGGCATGGCCATGCAGGCTTTACGCAGCCGGCCCGCCCTGCGCCGGGGCGGCATAGTTTATCTCAGTACCGAGGACATCTTCCCCAACCCCGTCCAGCCCCGAAAGCGCTTTGACGACGAGTCTCTGGAGGAGCTGAGCCGGAGCATAAAGGATTACGGCATACTCAACCCCCTGTCCGTGAGGATAAGGGGCAGCCGCTACGAGCTGGTGGCGGGGGAGCGGCGGCTGAGAGCCGCCAAGCTGGCGGGGCTCCGGGAGGTGCCCTGCATACTGCTGGATGTGAATATGGAAGACGCCAGTCTCATCGCCCTGGTGGAGAACCTCCAGCGCCGGGACCTGGATTTTATCGAGGAGGCCAACGGCATCCATCAGCTAATCCGTATGTTCGGCATGAGCCAGGAGGAGGCCGCCCGGCGCATAGGCAAGTCCCAGAGCGCCGTGGCCAACAAGCTGCGCCTTCTGAAACTGCCCCAGGACGTGCTGGAAGGGCTGCGGGAAAACGGCCTCAGCGAACGCCACGGCCGGGCCCTGCTGCGCCTGCCGGAGCCGGAGCAGCAGAGGGAGGCCCTGATGTATATCGTAGACAACGGGCTGAACGTGGCCGCCGCCGACGCCTACATAGACGCCCTGCTCTCCCGGCCGGCGGAAGAGCCGGAGCCGGAAAAGCCGGAGGGCCGGCGCACCTTTATACTGAAGGACGTGCGGGTCTTCCTCAACACCCTGTCCCGGAGCATCGACCTGATGAAGCAGGGGGGCATAGCCGCCGGTGTGCGCCGGGAGGAGACGGAGGATTCCCTCATCCTCACCATATCCATCCCCAAAGCAAAAGAGGCCAAGGGACAGCAGTAGATCCCGGGCCGCCCTTCTGCCGCAAAGTTCCTTTCATAATACAAGCTTCCCCCTTTATATACTTCTTATATGGAGGGGGATGTTCTATGCTCTGCTATTTTTCCGACCTGCGCTACAGGGAAGTGATAGACATACGCACCGGGCTGCGCCTGGGCTACGTGTGCGACCTGGAATTCGACGACAGCGACGGGCGCATCATCTCCCTGGTCACTCCCGGCCGGGCCAAAATGTTCGGCCTGCTGGGCCGGGAGGACGACTACGTGCTGCCCTGGGGCTGCATAGTGCGCATAGGCAGCGACATCATCCTGGTGGAGGCCAAGGGGGATTTCATGCGCCGCAAGCGCCGGAGAAGGCCGTTTATTTGATATTGCCTGAGGTGAAAAAATGGGGTATAATTATTTAATAAGCAAATTTCTTTTGCGAGGTCAGTATGAAAAAAATGATTATACCGCTGCTGCTGGCGGTCTGCCTGCTCTCCGGCTGCGCCGACTCCGGGCCCTGGGAAATGCCCCAGGTGGATGCAGCCCCCACGCCGGAGCCCACTCCAGCCCCGGTGTTCAGCAGCGCCTCCCCGGAGACCTATATATGGAACGAGATACTCTCCTTCAACATGTCCGACCCCGGCGTGTCCGGGGAGCGCTTTGAACAGGAGCTGAGCCATAAGGAAAGCCTGGCCCTTTTCGGCGCCGAGCTTCTCCCCCAGTCCATCTTTACCGAGAGCCGCAGCCCCTACAAGCCCCTGACGCTGAAAAAGAGCTCCCACCAGGTCATTTTGGACGGGGAGGGGCAGCTCCAGGAAAACGCCTATGTGGAATATGTGTACCTGCCCTCCAACGGCAACGAGGAAAAAGGGCTCACGGTGATGGCGGAGCTTTGCAGCCACGAGACTCTCAGCAAGATATACAGCCAGCAGCTGACGCCCCATGCCTCCTTTGCCCAGGGGCTGAGCCCCCAGGCTTCTTCCTACTACTTGAGCAAATTCATGCTCATGAAGCAGGGAGAGACCCGCTATGCCCAGGCCCTGGTCCTGCCCTCATCCTATTTCTCCACCGTCTCCGGCCTCCAGGCCGCTCTGGAAGAGGGCGAGGAGCTGGAGCTGCCCAGGCAGGTGCTTCTCAGCTTTACCTGCGGGGAAGAGATGAGCGACGAGGAATTCATCGCCGCAGTCTGCCGCATATGGCAGTACGGGGCGGGCAACGACCCGGCGCCCCCGGTGGAGACCCCCAGTCTGCCCCAGAGGGGCGAGAAAGGCGCAGCATAAATATATGGAAAACACCCAGATAAAAAAAGAACGGGCCGTGCTGGCCGGGCTCTCCGCCGCCAGCATGGCCGAGCATGAGCGCTCCAGCGACGTCTCCATGGAGGAGCTGGCCGCCCTGGTGGAGACCGCCGGGGGCCAGGCCGTGGCCATGCTCATCCAGACCCGCCCCAGCCCCGAGCCCCGCAGCTTCCTTGGCGATGGCAAGGTGAAGGAGCTCAAAGAGATAATCCAGGCCAACGAATGCGACCTGGCAGTCTTTGACAACGAGCTCTCCCCCTCCCAGATGCGGGTGCTGGGGGAGGAGCTGGGAGTGAAGGTGCTGGACCGCTCCGGCCTCATCCTGGATATCTTCGCCCAGCGGGCCCGGACCAGAGAAGGTCAGCTCCAGGTGGAGCTGGCCCAGTACAAGTACCTGCTGCCCCGGCTCACCGGCATGTGGAGCCATCTGGTGCGGCAGACAGCCTCCGGCGGCTCCTCTCCCATAGGCACCCGAGGCCCCGGCGAGACCCAGCTGGAGACGGACCGGCGGCACATCCGCCGGAAGATACAGAAGCTGGAGGAGGAGCTGGCCGCCGTGCGCAAGGTGCGCAGCACCCAGCGGCGGAAGCGGGAGAAAAACGCCCTGCCCGTGGTGGCCCTGGTGGGCTACACCAACGCCGGAAAATCCACCCTTTTAAACTGTCTCACCGGCTCGGACATCCCCGCCAACGACCGGCTCTTCGACACTCTGGACACCACCACCCGCCGCTTCAGGATAGACGAGACCCAGGAGGTCCTGCTCTCCGACACCGTGGGCTTTATCCGAAAGCTCCCCACCCATCTCATCGAGGCCTTCAAGGCCACCCTGGAAGAGCTGAGCTACGCCGACGTGCTGCTCCACGTTATCGACATCTCAAACCCCGAGTGGGAGGAGCAGGCCCGGGTGGTGGACCGGCTGATAGTCCAGCTGGGGGCCCAGACCACCCCCTGTCTCAGGGTCTACAACAAGTGCGACGCCTATATCGGTATCCTGCCCCACGGGGAGGACGTGGTGTGCATCAGCGCCAAAAGCGGCGAGGGCGCTGCGGAGCTGGTGGAAAAGCTCTCCAAAATGCTGGATAGGGGCAAGCGGCGCATAAGCATACGCCTGCCCTACTCCGCCTCCTCCCTGCTGGACGCCCTGAACCGGGAGGCGGTCATACACAGTCTGGAATACACCGAGGAGGGCATAGAGGCGGAAGTCACCGTCTCCCCGGAGCTCTTCGGCCGCCTGAAGGCCTACATCCCCGGCTACACTGAGCCCAGGGAGGACTGGGAATAATGGGAGAATACTACATCCCCGCCGGACCCGGCGAGGCAGAATTTACGGAAAAACGCTCCCGCTTCCTGGGCCATGTGCGCCCGGTGGACAGCGAAGAGCAGGCCCGGGTCTTCATCGCCGCCATGAAAAAGGAATACTACGACGCAAGGCACAACTGCTGGTGCTACATCCTCAAAGGCGGCCCGGAACGCTACAGCGACGACGGGGAGCCCCAGGGCACCGCCGGCATACCCATGCTGGAAGTCTTCCGCAAGGAAGGCATGTGCGACCTGGTGTGCGTGGTGACCCGCTACTTCGGCGGAGTGCTGCTGGGGGCGGGGGGGCTGCTGCGGGCCTACACCAAAAGCGCCAAGGACGCCCTGGACGCCGCCGGAGTCTCGGTGGTCAGGCCCTGGGTGGAGGCGGACATCCCCTGCTCCTACGCCATGGCGGAAAAGTTGAAAGGGGAGCTCTTCGCCCAGGGCGGCCTGGTGCGGGACATGGAATACGCCGCCGGGGTCACAATAAAAGCCCTGGTGCCCCGGGAGTCTTTCCAGACGCTTTCCGAGCGCATCTTCGATGTGAGCTGCGGCGCTGTCCGCCCCGCCGCCACCGGGGAGACCCGCCGGGCGGTACGGATAAAATAAACAAAAAATTTTTTCAAGAAAATAAAGGGAAATAAAAATAAAGGTCGTATATAGTTAACGGGAGATGGCTTCTCCCGTTAATTTTCTTCTGAGCTTGTAAAAAGAAATATGAAAGCAGGTGAGCGCCATGTCCTGTCCCCGTGAGGAGAGAGAAAGAGCCGAGGAGTTCATCATCGGCCCCTACGGCATACTGTCCCGTGATTCCAAGGGCCGTCTGACGCCGGAGCCGGAGTGCAGCATACGCACCTGCTTTCAGCGGGACATAGACCGAATAACCCACTCCAAGTCCTTCCGCCGTCTCAAGCACAAGACCCAGGTCTTCCTCCAGCCCGAGGGGGACCATTACCGCACCCGCCTCACCCACACCCTGGAGGTGAGCCGCCTGGCCCGCACCGTGGCCAGGGCCCTGAAGCTCAACGAGGACCTGGCGGAGGCCGCCGCCCTGGGCCACGACCTGGGCCACACGCCCTTCGGCCACGCCGGGGAGCGGGCTTTGAACAAGATATTCCCCGGAGGCTTCAAGCACTATGAGCAGAGCCTGCGGGTGGTGGATATTCTGGAGCGGGACGGCCGGGGCCTGAACCTTTGCTACGAGACCCGCATGGGCATACTCCACCACACCCACGGCCAGCCGGAGGACACGCCGGAGGCCGTTGCCGTGCGCCTGTGCGACAGGATCGCCTACATAAACCACGACCTGGACGACTCCATCAGGGCCGGGATAATAAAGGCGGAGGAGGTCCCGGAGATCATCCGCAAAAACTGCGGCGAGCGCAACAGCGAGCGGATAAACTCCCTGCTCACCGACCTGATAGAAAACAGCGCCGGGGGCAAGCTGCAAATGTCCCCGAAAATGCAGGAGGTCTTCGACTTTTTCCACAGCTACATGTACTCCGACGTATACACCAACCCCTTGGCCAAGGGGGAGGAGAGCAAGGTGGAGGGCATACTGGAGCGGCTCTATGAGCACTATGTGCTACACCCGGAGCTGCTGCCGGAGGACTTCCGGGGCATCATCGAAAACGAGGGCGTGGAGCGGGCCGCCTGCGACTATATCTCCGGCATGACCGACGGCTATGCCATGGAGAAATACGGGGAGCTGTTCATCCCCTTTGCCTGGACAGTGAAATGAACCGGCCCCTTCCGGCCGGGAGGTGATATCTTGGCTTTTCCCGAAAATTTCATAAACGAACTCACCGAGCGAAACGATATTGTGGAGGTAGTCTCCTCCTATGTGCGGCTGAGCAAGAAGAGCGGTTCCAATCTCTTCGGCCTCTGTCCCTTCCACAGCGAAAAGACCCCCTCCTTCTCCGTCTCCCCCGACAAGCAGATATACCATTGCTTCGGCTGCGGCAAAGGGGGCGGGGTGATAAACTTTATCATGGAGATAGAAAATCTCTCCTTCCCGGAGGCGGTGGAGTTTCTGGCGAAGCGGGCGGGACTGCCCCTGCCGGAGGAGACCAACGACCGGGAGAGCCGCCGCAGGGCCAGGATGCTGGAGCTGAACAGGGCCGCCGCCCGCTTCTTCTACGAGCAGCTGAGCACCCCCGCCGGGCAGGCCGCCTGCGACTACATGCGCAAAAGGCAGCTGAGCCCCTCCACCGCCCGCAGCTTCGGCATAGGCTTCGCCCCGGATACCTGGAGCAGCCTCACTGAGGCCATGAAGGCCAAAGGCTTTACGGAAAAGGAGCTGGCGGAGGCGGGGCTGGTGCGCCGGGGCAAAAGCGGCGGAGTCTACGACACCTTCCGAAACCGGCTCATGTTCCCGGTGATAGACGTGCGGGGCAATGTCATCGGCTTCTCCGGGCGCATACTGGGGGACGGGGAGCCCAAATATATGAACAGTCCCGAAACCCTGGTATTCAACAAAAGCCGCAACCTTTTCGCCCTGAATCTGGCTAAAAAATCAAAATGCGGATATATAATCCTATCAGAGGGCAATATAGACGTAGCCAGTCTGCACCAGGCGGGCTTCAACTCGGCGGTGGCCTCTCTGGGCACCTCCCTGACGCCGGAGCAGGCCCGGCTCATCTCCCGATACACCGACCAGGTCATCATCGCCTACGACAACGACGGAGCCGGCATCAAGGCCGCCCAGCGGGCCATAGGCATACTGGAAAAGCTGGACCTTAAAGTCAAGGTGCTGCGCCTGGAAGGGGCCAAGGACCCGGACGAGTTCATAAAGCTCAAAGGCCCCGAGGCCTTCCGCAAGCTGCTGGAGGGCTCGGAAGACCAGATAGATTACCGGCTCAGGGCCGTGACGGAGAAATACGACCTGAGCTCCGACGAGGATAAGGTGGCCTTTCTCAAGGAGGCCACGGATCTGGTGGCCCGGCTCCCCGGGGCGGTGGAGCGCCAGGTCTACGCCATGAGGGTGGCCTCCATGGCGGGGGTGCCGGAGAACGTGGTGGCCGAGGAGGCCCAGCGGCGGCGGAAACGCCTGCTGTCCTCCGCCAGGAAGAGCCAGGAGCGGGAGCAGTCCCGGGTGGACAGGCCCCCCGGCGGCCAGCGCAGTCTCCGTTACTCCGACCCGGCTTCCGCCGCCGCAGAGGAGGGGCTCATCCGGCTTTTGTACCTGGAGCCCGCCCTGGCAAAGGAGCCTTCCCTTCCGCCGCCGGAGCTTTTCTCCCAGGAGAACCTGGGGCACATCTACCGCTGCATCCTGGAAAAACTGCGCCGGGGCGACTCGGTGAGCACCGCCACCCTGGGCCAGGACCTCAGCGGAGAAGAGATGAGCCTGCTGGTGTCCCTGCTGCAAAAGCCGGAGCTGCTCAGCCGCAGCCGCCAAAGCATGCTGGATTACATAAGCAAAATAAAAGAGCGCCGGGAGGAGAGCAGCCAGAGCTCCGACCTGCGGGCGCTGGCCAATAAATACAGAGAGAAAAAAGGATATGAGGGATAAGACTATGGCAGAAGAACATATTTACACCGAAAAGGAACTGGATGAAATGGCAGACCAGCTTTTGAAAGAGGACGAAGGCCAGGCCGAACAGGCCGACAAGGCCAAGGCCCGCCGGAAGACCGGCAAGAAAAAGGAGAACGAAGAGCCGGTGAAGAGCCCGGAGGAAAAGCTCCACGAGCTGCTGGAAAAGGGCAAAAAGGCCGGCAAGCTCACCGCCAAGGAGCTGGAGTGCATCGAGGAGCTGAACCTGGACAGCGAGGTGGTGGACAAGTTCTATGAGGCTCTGGAAGCCAACGGTGTGGATATAGACATCGCCGGCGCCGACCTGCTGCCCCCCATCGACGACGTGCTGCCGGAGGTGGAGGACCTGGCCAGCATAGAAGAGGTCACCGAGGAGGAGATAAACGACACCGACGCTTTGGTGGACAGCTTTTCCACCGACGACCCGGTGCGCATGTACCTCAAGGAGATAGGTAAGGTGCCCCTGCTCTCCCCCGAGGAGGAGATAGAGCTGGCCACCCGCATGTCCCAGGGCGACGAAGAGGCCAAGCACCGTATGACCGAGGCCAACCTCCGCCTGGTGGTGTCCATTGCCAAACGCTACGTGGGCCGGGGCATGCTCTTCCTGGACCTTATCCAGGAGGGGAACCTGGGCCTTATAAAGGCCGTGGAGAAGTTCGACTACACCAAGGGCTACAAGTTCTCCACCTACGCCACCTGGTGGATACGTCAGGCCATCACCCGGGCCATAGCCGACCAGGCCCGCACCATCCGCATCCCGGTACACATGGTGGAGACCATAAACAAGACTATCCGGGTCTCCCGGCAGCTGCTCCAGGAGCTGGGCCACGACCCCTCCGCCGAGGAGATAGCCCGGGAAATGGACATACCCGTGGAAAAGGTCCGGGATATCCTGAAGATTGCCCAGGAGCCGGTGTCCCTGGAGACCCCCATAGGCGAGGAGGAAGACTCCCATCTGGGAGACTTCATCCCCGACGAGGACGCCTCCGAACCCTCCGAGGCCGCCAGCTTCTCCCTGCTGCGGGAGCAGCTGGAGGAGGTGCTGGACACCCTGGCCCCCAGGGAGAAGAAGGTGCTGGAACTGCGCTTCGGCATAGTGGACGGCCGCACCCGCACTCTGGAAGAGGTGGGCAAGGAGTTCAACGTCACCCGCGAGCGTATCCGCCAGATAGAGGCCAAGGCCCTGCGCAAGCTCCGCCATCCCAGCCGCTCCAAGAAGCTGAGGGATTTTCTCAACTGAACAGACATCCGCTTTTAAGGGGCCTGTCTCTGGGGCAGGCCCCGTGCTACATACAGAGATAAAGAGGGAACATATATGAGATACGACTTTACCACGGTCCTGGACCGCCGGGGCCGGGATTCCACGGCGGCGGACGTGATACCCTTTGAGGGCTTTCAGGTGGACGAGGGCTTCTCCACCATACCCATGTGGATAGCGGACATGAGCTTCAAAGCGGCTCCGCCGGTGCTGGAGGCCATATATAAGCGCATGGATATGCCAAACTTCGGCTACTTCCCCTTGCCCAAGGAATATTTTGACAGCATCATCCGCTGGCAGCAGAGGCGAAACGGCGTGGAAGGCCTGCTGCCGGAGCACATAGGCTATGAAAACGGAGTGCTGGGAGGCGTCAGCTCCGTGCTCCAGGCCTTCACCGCCCCCGGGGAAAAGGTCCTTGTCCACTCCCCCACCTATGTGGGCTTCACCCACACCTTCCAGGACACCGGCCGGGTGGCCGTCCACTCGCCCCTGAAGCGGGACCAGGAGGGCATATGGCGCATGGACTATGAGGACATGGACAAAAAGCTCAAGGAGAATGACATCCACCTGGCCATCTTCTGCTCCCCCCACAACCCCTGCGGCCGGGTCTGGGAGCGCTGGGAGATAGAAAAGGCCATGGAGATCTATGCCGCCAACCGCTGTCTGGTCATCTCCGACGAGATATGGTCGGATATCATCATGCCCGGCTGCAAGCACATCCCCACCCAGAGCATATCCCAAGACGCAAAGATGCGCACCTTCGCTTTCTACGCCCCCAGCAAGACCTTCTCCCTGGCAGGGCTGGTGGGCTCCTACCATATAATATACAACAAATATCTCCGGGACCGGGTGCTGAGACAGAGCAGGCTCAGCCACTACAACGACTGCAACGTCCTCTCCGTCCACGCCCTTATAGGCGGCTTCAGCCCCGAGGGAGAGGCCTGGGCCGAGGAGATGATACAGGTGGTAAAGGGCAACCTGGATTACGCCTGCGACTTTATACGGGACAATTTCCCCGGGGTGAAGGTGATGCGCCCCCAGGGCACCTACATGCTGTTTCTGGACTGCGGGGACTTCTGCCGCAGCCGGGGCATAAGCATCTCCCGGCTCCAGGAGCGGGGAGTTCGCTGCGGAGTCATCTGGCAGAACGGGGAGGACTTCCTGCTGCCGGACTCCATACGCATGAACTTTGCCCTGCCCCGCTCCCTGGCGGAGGAGGCCATGGAGCGGCTGAGGAAATATGTGTTTGTTTAACGGCTGTTTCTTTATTTAAAAAACAGTGTTCCGATGGGCGACGCCCATCGGAACACTGTTTTCTTATCCTACAGCAGGCCCAGCCTGTCTTTCAGCTCCAGCACCCGCCTTACGCTCTCGTCAATGCGCTCCAGGGAGAGGCGGCCCTCCTCCAGGGCCTGGACCACGCCCTCAAAGGCGGCGGCGTAGTCCTCCGGCATAAGGAGAATATCCACTCCGGCATCCAGGGCCATCACGGCGCAGTCGGCGGAGGAATACTCCCGGGCTATGGCCCCCATGGCCAGGGAGTCGGTAATGACCACCCCGTCATATCCCAGCTCTCCCCGGAGCCTGTCCCTTATCAGTTCCCCGGAAAGGGAGGCGGGCAAGCCGTCATCGGTGACGTTGGGCAGGCTTATGTGGGCCACCATCACCATATCCGTGTTGTCCAGATTGTCTATAAAGGGTATGAGCTCCGCAGAGAGCAGCTCCTCCCAGGTCTTTTGGATGGACACATAGCCGTCATGGGTATCACCCACCGTGTCCCCGTGGCCGGGGAAGTGCTTTATACAGCCCAGCACTCCAGCGGAGTGCAGCCCCTCCAGCTCCGCCGCCACCATTTGGGACACCAGCTCAGGGTCGCTGCCGAAGGCCCGGTCACCGATGACCACGTTGTCCGGGTTGGTATTGGTGTCCGCCACCGGGGCAAAGTCCAGGTTGAAGCCGTATTCCGCCAAATAGCAGCCGATGGTAAAACCAACGGTCCGGGCGGCATCGGTGTCTCCCGTGGCGCCTATTTCCGCCATGCTCTTGAACTGGGGCAGCACATAGCCCTCCTCCGTCCTGAAGGCCGGAGAGTTGGCCAGGCGGGACACGGAGCCCCCCTCCTCGTCCACCCCCATGAGCAGGGGAACAGAGCTGGCCTGCTGCATTGCCGACACGAAATCTTTCAGCTGCTCCGGGGAACTGATGTTCTTGCCGAAAATGGCCACGCCTCCCGCCGGGTACTTCTCCAGCTGGGCGGCCATGTCCTGGGTGAATTCCGTCACCCCGTACTCCGTGGTGTCATGGGCCTGCTGGGGCGTCAGCTCCGTGGAGAGGGACTCGGGGCGGATTATGAACAGCTGGCCCAGCTTTTCCTCCAGACTCATGGAGCGCAGCAGCTCCTCCGCTTTGGAGAGGCTCTCCTCCGGGACCTCCGCCGTGGGGGCGGGGGTCTGGGCTGCGGCGCTCTGCTCCGGGGCCGGGCTGGCCACGATTATGGTCTCGGCGGGGGCCGAGGCGCAGCCCGCCAGCAGCGCAAGGCCCAGGACCAGGGCGGGTATTCTGAACAGTTTCACGCTTGTCTTGCCTTTTTTCATCTTCATGCCCTTACTTTCTCCGCCGTATCAGCGGGAAATTTGTTTGCGAGCATTTATTGTACTCACTGTTTTTTAACATTTCTACCTCACGGGCAAAAACAAAAAGGGGCATGGCGCCCCTTTTATGCGGATATATTCTTTTTTATCTCCTTGATGGCGTTTTTCTCCAGCCGGGACACCTGAGCCTGGGATATGCCCACCTCTTTGGCTACCTCCATCTGGGTGCGCCCGTCGTAAAAGCGCAGTGCCAGGATGTGCTTTTCCCTTTGACTCAGGCGGCGGATGGCCTCCTCCAGGGCTATCTGCTCCAGCCATTGCTCGTCGGTGTTTTTCGTGTCCCCTATCTGGTCCATGACGCAGGCGCTCTCCCCGGCGTCGCTGTACACCGGGTCGTAAAGAGACACCGGGTCGCAGATGGCCTCCATGGCAAAGACCACTTCCTGCCGGGGCAGGCCCAGGTCCTTTGCTATCTCCTCCACGTCCGGCTCCCGGCCGGTCAGGGCGGTGAGCTTCTCCTTGGATTGCAGCACCCTGTAGGCCGTGTCCCGCATGGAGCGGGAGACCCGGATGGCGCTGTGGTCCCGGAGGAAGCGCCGCAGCTCCCCGGCTATCATGGGCACGCCGTAGGTGGAAAACTGCACCTTCTGGCTCAGGTCGAAGCAGTCCACCGCCTTGATAAGGCCGATGACCCCCACCTGGAACAGGTCGTCCATGCTCTCGCCCCGGCCGGAGAACTTCTGTATCACCGACAGCACCAGGCGCAGATTGCCGTTTATCAGCTTTTCCCTGGCCTCCATGTCCCCCTGCTGAGCCTTCTCTATCAGGGCCCTGGTCTCCGCCGCCTTCAAAACCGGCAGCTTTGCGGTGTTCACTCCGCATATCTCAACTTTCCCCTGCATAGCCTTCTCCTGTCTTTATGAGAATGTGCCTTTGCTTGTACACTGAGGCTATTATTTCCCGGCCCGGAAATTTTGATACCGGGGGACATTTTCCAGTTTTTCCCGCAGGCTCTCCCAAAAGCCGGAAAGCCTTGGAAAAGCTGAAAAAAGTCCTTGACAAAGGGGAAAAGATGTTATATTATATTCCAGCGCTCCGAAGACAGCAGGTGGCTTTCGCCGTAATTCCTGCCGAGGACATCAACAATATCTTGATTGTTTTTGTGTCCTTGCGTCTTTATGACGCAGGGGCTTTCTTTATGAGCGTGCAATCATTCGTGTGGAGGTGAAAACACACATGCCTAACGCAAAGGTTCTTAGCGAGAAACAGGCGATAGTGGAGGCTCTGGCCCAGCGTATCAAGAATGCCGGCGCCGGCGTCTTCGTTGACTACAAGGGCATCACCGTGGCAGAGGACACCGCTCTGCGTACCGAGCTGCGCCGGGACGAAGTCAACTACACTGTCGTCAAGAACACCCTGACCAGAAAGGCCCTGGACAAGCTGGGTATGGAGGGACTTGACTCCATCCTCAACGGCACCACCTCTCTGGCTACCGCCGAGAATGATCCCATCGCTCCTTTCCGTATCCTCAGCGACTACAGCAAGAAGCTGGGTGACCGCTTCAATATCAAGGCCGCCTTCATGGAGGGCAAGATACTGAGCGAGTCCGAGATCGCCGAGATCTCCGAGCTGCCTTCCAAGGACGCTCTGTACGCAAAGGTCCTGGGCACCATGATCGCACCCATCACCGGCCTGGCCGTTTGCCTCGGTCAGATTCTGGAGCAGAAGGGCGGCTCCCTGGAGGCCCCCGCTGCCGAAGCCGCAGAATAAGCGGCAAACAAAGATTTAATTGGAGGATATTACAATGAGTGAAAAAATCGCCGCCATGATCGAGGAGATCAAGGCCCTTTCCGTTCTTGAGCTCAGCGAGCTCGTACACGCTCTGGAGGACACCTTCGGTGTTTCCGCCGCCGCCGTCGCCGCAGGCCCCGCAGTTGCTGCCGGCCCTGTCGTTGAGGAGAAGACCGAGTTCGACGTGGTCATGACCGAGTTCGGTTCCGAGAAGATCAAGGTCATCAAGGAAGTCCGCGCCATCACCGGTCTGGGCCTGGCCGAGGCCAAGGCCATGGTGGAAGGCGTTCCCGCCAAGATCAAGGAAGGCGTTTCCAAGGAAGATGCCGAGGCTCTCAAGGCTCAGCTGGAGGCCGTCGGCGCCAAGGTCGAGATCAAGTAAGAAATTATTTGAATACGAAAAAAGCATCTGCAAAATGCAGATGCTTTTTTCGTTGACTGCCTGTGGGTTGCGGCGTATAATTACTACAGCGCCCGCAGCATGCCGGCCTCTTTGCCCCCACGGGGCGGGCTGAGGCAAGGAGAGGAGGAGCGGACCTATGAACTGCCCCTATTGCCAAAATGAAATGAGCGACGGATATCTGGGTACCGGGTCCGCCCGCATTGCCTGGCTCTCAGAAGAACCGGGCGCCCACGCCTATCCCCAGGGCGAGGATGACTTCTTTCTGACAAAGTTCAGCTTTTGGAAATGCGGCTCGGTAAAAGCGGCCTATTGCAAAGCCTGCAAAATCATATTGATAAAAGTCTGATATGAAGGCTCAAAGGCCCCTGCAATTTCTAGTGAACAGGTCCAGTAAAAACGGACAATAGACAAATCCCCCCTGATGTAGGAAAATATAACTACATCAGGGGGGATT
>CALWVZ010000045.1 GCA_944385125.1 uncultured Oscillospiraceae bacterium | reverse complement strand
TAAGCCCATTCAGGCAAAAAGAAAGCACCGCAATCTTGATACCCATTGTATCAAAATTGAGGTGCTTTTTTGGTGGACTCGAAGGGATTCGAACCCTCGACCCCCACAATGCGAATGTGGTGCGCTCCCAACTGCGCTACGAGCCCAAGTATTGAATTAAAGGGGCATATAACCGAACCGCTTGCTCTCCCAACTGCGCTACGAGCCCAAGTATTGAATTAAAGGGGCATATAAGCGAACCGCTTGCTCTGGCAAACGGTTCGCATCCCCGTGACCTGTTCATTATATCACAGTTTGCTTTTTTGTAAAGAGAAAAAATGGGATTGATTAAATCAAAAACTTGTAGTAGAATAACATCGTGACTTTTGACAAGGCTGCACTAGTTGGGGAGCCAGCGGTGCCCTGTAACCTGCAATCCGCTATAGCAGGGATGAATTCCCTTGAGAGGACGTGCTCTGTACCGTCTGACCCCGGTAAGCAGTAATGACGATTCGGTCTTGCGCAACGGAAACCCGTGAACCATGTCAGGCGGGGAACCGAGCAGCATTAAGCGGTGCTTTCCGTGTGCCGCAAGGATACCGGATCCGAGCCGGCTGCCGGCGTAACGGGTAGAGAGGATTGTTCGATTTAGGGTGTGCAGTCTTGTCAAGGGTCGCATCTTTTTAACTGTCGGCCAGAACGGAGGTGCGCCGTGTATCAGGCATTGTACCGCAAATGGAGGCCCCAGACCTTTGACCAGGTGGTGGGTCAAAAGCATATAACAGAGACTCTGAAAAACCAGGTGAAGACCGGGCGGCTGTCCCATGCCTATATATTCATAGGCACCCGGGGCACGGGCAAGACCACCTGCGCCCGCATCCTGGCCAGGGCCGTGAACTGCGAGAATCCGGTGGACGGCAACCCCTGCGGCAAATGCGCTGCCTGCCGGGGCATAGCCGAGGGCTCGGTGATGGACGTTGTAGAGCTGGACGCCGCTTCCAACAACGGCGTGGAGAACGTCCGGGCCCTGCGGGAAGAGGCGGTGTTTTCCCCCACTTCGGTGAAGAAGCGGGTGTACATCGTGGACGAGGTGCACATGCTGTCCACCTCGGCCTTCAATGCTCTGCTGAAGATACTGGAGGAGCCGCCGGAGCATCTGATGTTCATCCTGGCAACTACGGAACTGCAGAAGGTCCCGGCCACTATCCTGTCCCGCTGCCAGCGCCACAGCTTTAGGCGCATAGATACCCCTGAGATAGCGGAGTATTTGGAGTATATAGCCAAGCAGGAACAGTTCAGACTGAACCACGATGCGGCGGAGCTTATAGCCCGGCTGGCTGAAGGTGGCGTCAGGGATGCCTTAAGCTTGCTGGACCAGTGCTCTGCCAGGGAAGAGATAGACGTGGATGCGGTGTACTCCGCCATGGGACTGGCGGGGAACCGCCGCATTGCCCAGCTGCTGGGACTGATATTGGACCGGGATACCCAGAGGGCGCTGAAAAGCTTTGAATCTCTGTGGATGGACGGAAAGGACCCGGCCACACTATTGGGAGAGCTGGCAGGGCTGTTGAGGGATTCATTGATGTTCCGGGTGGCCCCGAAGGGGGCCTTGGAGCTGGTCTCCGGCAGCTACGACGGGGAGACTCTGAGAGCCTTTGCAAAGCGGCTCACCACTGAGGAGCTGCTCTCCTCCCTGGACAGCCTGCAAAGGGCCCAAGCGTCCATGAAGGATGTGAAGAACCCCAAGCTTACCGCAGAGCTGACCATAGTCTCACTGTGTCAGAGCCCGGCGGGGGAGAGCCTTGGCGAGCTGAGGGCCAGGATATCACGGCTGGAGGAACAGCTGAGACGAGGCGAAGCCCTGGCACCGGCGCCCGGTGGGGAAGCTCTGGAGCGGGAGCCTGAGGACCGGCAGCAGCCTGAGCCCGAGCCCCCGGAGGAATACTATGAGGATATGGAGCCGCCTCCGAAGCGGCAATACGGCGGGGAGGAGCCAGAGGAGCTGGACCCCCTGGACTTTGTAGAGGAGCAGCCGGAGGACAGTTTCCTCCAGCGCAGCGACAAGGCGCCGGGCCAGTCACCGGCGGAGGCAGGACCGGCTGCCAGGCTCAGCGGCCGGGAGCTCTGGGCGGCGGTGTGCGAAAAAGCGGCGCCGGAGCTGCCCATGGACCTACGCATGCACCTGAAGGACAGCGCCTCGGTGGAGGCGGTGCAGGAGGGGAATGTGCTGAAGCTGCTGGTAAAAGCGGGCTTCATATACGGACGCTTCAATAAACCTGATGTGATAGCAAAGCTCGCTGCTGCGGCCAGCGCCGTCAGCGGCGGAGATATACGGGTGCTCCTGGGAGAAAAGCAGGAGCAGCAGCCCCGGCAGAAACGGGAATTGGAGGAACTGAAGGCTTTCAAAGAGGTCAGGTTCATATAAAAATATCAAACTAAACTTTCGATTTGGAGGAAAATAAAATGGCAAAAGGCGGATTCAGAGGCGGTTTCCCTGGTGGGGGCAACCAGATGCAGATGATGAAACAGGCCCAGAAGATGCAGCAGGACTTTATGAAAATGCAGCAGGAGCTGGAGAGCACCCGCTTTGAGTTCAGCTCCGGGGGCGGTGCGGTAAAGGCCACCATTGTGGGCACCCACCAGTTGGAGAGCCTCACCATAGACCCGGAGGTAGTGGACCCTGAGGACGTAGAAATGCTCCAGGACCTGGTGCTTGCTGCGGTCAACGGGGTATTGAAGGTGGCAGACGAAGAGACCAGCAAGGCCATGAGCAAGCTCCAGGGTGGGCTGGGCGGCTTGGGCGGCCTGTTCTGATATGCCCATGAAAACACCCTGGACCGATAAAGTAGATATCAACAACCCTTTGCCAGAATACCCGCGCCCACAGATGGCCCGGGCAGACTGGATGAGCATGAACGGCCCCTGGGACTATGCTGTGACCGGGAGCTCCCGCCAGCCGGCGAGCTATGAAGGGACCATAATAGTGCCCTTTTCCCCTGAGACAGAGCTCTCCGGCGTAGGGCGCAGCCTGAAGAGTGGGGAATACCTATGGTACCACCGGCAGTTTGTGATCCCCGGCCAGTTCAGCGGTAAGAGCCTGCTGCTACACTTTGGGGCGGCGGACCAGTGCGCCACAGTTTGGGTCAACGACCGTCAGGCCGGCAGCCACCAGGGGGGATATCTACCCTTTGAACTGGACATAACGGAGTATATCGAAGAGGGTATCGCCGATATCGTGGTCAGAGTGACCGACGACACGGAGAAGAGCGGCATGACCCGAGGCAAGCAGCGCAGCCGCCGGGGCGGCATCTGGTATACGCCTCAAAGCGGCATCTGGCAGAGCGTGTGGCTGGAGGCCGTGCCGGAGTCCTACGTCAAGGATCTGCTTATTATCCCGGATTTCGACGGGGCCTGTGTGGAGATCTCTGCGGAGATTGTGGGAGAAGACCTGGCTTACGCCCATTTTAACGGAGAGAGCTATCTGCTGCCGGCGGTCATCCCTGTACCGGGCTTTGAAGCCTGGTGCCCTGAAAACCCCAAGCTCTACGGCTTCACCGTCAGTTGCGGTGAAGACATGGTGCAGAGTTATTTTGCCATGCGCAAATTCTCCGTGGAGAAGGACGGGAAGGGCGTGCCCCGGCTTTTCCTGAACAACAAGCCCTACTTCCATAACGGTGTGCTGGACCAGGGCTACTGGCCCGACGGCCTGTATACCGCTCCCACCGACGAGGCCATGGTATATGATATCAGCACTGCCAAGGCCATGGGCTTCAACATGATCAGAAAGCATATCAAGGTGGAGCCACTGCGCTGGTATTACCACTGTGACCGCTACGGCATGCTGGTGTGGCAGGATATGCCCTGCGGCGGCGGGAAGTATAACCCGCTTATCGTCTCCCTGCCCCTTATCACCAATATCCATCTGCCGGACTCCCTCCATGGCTTCTTCGGACGGGGCGAGAGCCAGAACAGAGCCCAGTTCAAGTCCGAGCTGGGGGCCATGGTGAACCACCTGATAAACTGCCCCTGCATAGCCATGTGGGTGGTGTTCAATGAGGGTTGGGGCCAGTTCGACGCCGCAAAAATGTACGACTTTGTCCGCTCCATCGACCCCAGCCGCACCGTTGACCACGCCTCCGGCTGGCATGACCAGGGCGTGGGCCAGGTAGTGAGCCGCCACGTGTACTTCCGGCCATATTACTTCAAGGCGGATAAGAAGGGACGGGCAGTGCTCCTCAGCGAGTTTGGGGGCTACAACCACCATGTCTCCGGCCACTGCTTCAACAATAAGAACTTCGGGTATAGGAGCTTTGAGAGCCCTGCCCAGTTGGAGATAGCCATCGAAGAGCTGTACCAGAAGCAGATAGGCCCTGCCAAGATGGAGGGCCTGGCCGCCGCCGTATACACTCAGCTCAGCGATGTGGAGGATGAACTCAACGGAGTTCTGACATATGACAGAAAAGTGGAGAAGATATCGCCTGAGCTCATGCGCACAGCCATATATGTGGGGAACTGATAAAAAATATCGGCGGGACGGAAGTCCCGCCGAAAATCTTGGAGAGAACATGAAGCTGAAGAAAGCCTACCTGGAGATCACCAATGTATGCAACCTGGCCTGTTCCTTCTGCCCGGGGACAAAAAGAGAAAAGCGCTTCATGAGCCCGGAGGACTTCGCCTTCCTGGCCGGGCGTCTGCGGCCCTATACCGACTATCTGTATCTCCATCTCATGGGTGAGCCCCTGCTCCACCCGAAACTGGAAGAGATACTGAGCCGGGCCGTGGAACTGGGCTTCAAAGTTGTGGTCACCACCAACGGAACTCTGCTGCCAAGGCGTGGAGAGCTGCTGCTTTCCTCTCCGGCGGTGCATAAGGTGAACGTATCCCTCCAGTCCTTTGAGGCAAACCCCGCAGGAGAGCTGGAGAGCTATGTCTCTGCCTGCGCCGCCTTTGCCCAGGCGGCTGGGGAGGCAGGAAAACTCTGCGTGCTTCGCCTGTGGAATCAAAAGGGGCTGGACAGTCTGAACGAGCAAATAGAGGGCCTGCTGCTCCGAAGCTTCCCCAAGCCATGGCCGGAGAGCCGGGGCAGCCTGCGCCTGGCAGACAGGGTATACCTGGAGCCGGGGGAGCGCTTTGACTGGCCGGATATGGATGTGGAGGATAAAGGGGAGCGCTGCTTTTGTTACGGACTGAGAGATCAGGTGGGTGTCCTCTGCGACGGCACGGTAGTGCCCTGCTGCCTGGACCACGAAGGGGACATAGCCCTGGGCGATCTGTTCCGCCAGGAACTGCCTGAGATTATGTCAACCCAAAGGGCCCGGAATATCTACGCCGGATTTTCCCAAAGACAGGCAGTAGAGCCCCTGTGCCGCCGCTGCGGCTACGCCAGACGATTTACATAATATAGTTTAAATAATATTATCTACGTAATATTATTGACATAATGCTTCGTAAGGCGTAATATACGGCCCCGGACTTTGTGTCCGGGGCCCGATTATTCAGCACTTGTAGCCTATGGCGTCGGCCAGTTCCTTGGTGAGGATGACGGTGGCGTCATGGTGCAGCTTCATAAGGGTAGCGGGGCAGGCGCAGGTCACATCGTCGCTCATGAGCAGCAGCCGGGCGGCCTCTTCCTTGTTGGCGCCGGAGAGTATCATCAGCAGGCGCTTGGCCATCATGATCTCGCCGATGCCCATGGTGACGGCGTAGCGGGGGACCTCATCCCGGCTTTCGAAGAAGCGGGCGTTGGCGTTGATGGTGCTCTCGTCCAGAGTCTCCTTGTGAGCGCTCCAGTAGAGGCTGGTGCCGGGCTCATTGAAGGCCAGGTGACCGTCGGCACCCACGCCCAGGACCTGCAGCTCCACTTCGCTCTTGGCGATAACGGCGCGGAACTCGGCGATGTTGGCGTCGATGTCGCCGGTGCCCTTGGCCACATAGGTGTTGGCCTTGTCGATGTTTATGTGGTCGAAGAGGTTGCTGTCCATGAAGTAGCGGTAGCTCTGCTCATGGCTGGGCTCCAGGCCGATGTACTCGTCCAGGTTCACGGTGCTGACCTTGCTGAAGTCCAGTCCCTCTTCCCGGCAGCGGCGGGCCAACTCCTTGTACATACCCACGGGGCTGGAGCCGGTGGCAAGACCCAGGCAGCAGTCGGGCTTTTCCCGGACGATTTTTTCAATGATATCCGCTCCGGCGGCGCACTGGCTCTCGTAGTTATCGCAGACGATGACTTTCATAATATGGCCTCCAAGATAATTTTTGGTTTAAGAGATGTAATAAGTATATAATGCCTTGATTTTTTCGTCAAGTAGGCTTAGGGCCTTTAAGAAAAATAGGGAAGAAAAACAGTAAAGGGCGAAAGATTTTCAGGAGAGATTCTTAATTATTCTAAAAAAGCCTTTATTTTTTCAAAGTAACGTGGTAACATGCCCGGGGAACAAAAGGGCATTTTGCCTCGTCATATATACGAACTCTGAAAGGAGAGATAGCAATGAAAAAGATGATCTCGATTTTACTTATGGCGCTGCTGGTGTGTTCCATGGCAGTGCCTGCATATGCCGATATAAACCAGAGCCGGGCGGTCATAGGCGCCGACCTCACCGATGAGCAGATAAACTCGGTATACAATATGTTCGGCGTAAAGCGGGGCGACGTGATAGAGCTGAAGATGACCAACGCCGAAGAGCGGGCCTATCTGGAGGGCTATGTGGATGACAGTCTCATCGGCACCCGCTCCATCTCCTGCGTGTATGTGGAGCTGCTGCCTGCCGACAGCGGCATGGCGGTCACCACCAGCAACATCAACTGGTGTACCGGCGAGATGTATGTCAGCGCCCTGGCTACAGCGGGCATAACCGACGCCAACATAATCGTTGCCTCGCCCTTTGAAGTCAGCGGAACTGCCGCCCTCAGCGGGGTGTATAAGGCCTATGAGGACATGACCGGCAAGAAGCTGGACGATTTGGCCAAGCTGGTGAGCACCCAGGAGCTGACCATCACCGGCGAGCTGGCGGCTGAGATAGGCTCCATGGACTCCACCTCCATCGTCAACGAGCTGAAGCTGATGTTGGATGTGACCAAGGACATGAGCGACGATGAGATCCGCACCCAGATAAGGGAGATAGCCTCCCGCTACGGCGTCAGCCTCACCGATACCCAGGTGAACCAATTGCTCACCCTCTGCCGTTCCCTGGAGGGCCTGGATGCCGAATCCCTGAAGGCCCGGGTGGAAGATGTGCAGAGCACTCTCCAGAAGGTCTCCGACGCCAAGAACAAGGTAGTGGGCTTCGTCGAGGGAGTGAAGAAAGTGATAGACTCTGTTTCCGGCTTTTTCGACAAGATAAAGGATATAATTGCCCGCTTCTGATAAGGAAGAAATAAGCGGAAAAATTTTGACCGCCTCCCTAAATTGGGGAGGCGGCTTTTGCATGCTCAGCCGCATCTTTCGGACTTTAAAAAAACTTATCCCTGTGGTAAAATAAGGAGAAAATGATCAGCGGAAGTGAGCGGATGAAAACAGCTATAGGAGATCCCTTTGAGGAATATATGGAAAGCCTGCCCGCTGGAGACAGAGCCGTCCTGGCGGACTTCTTTTTGGACTTTGACAGCCGCTGTATCCTGGCCAAGGCGGAAAAGCGGAAGCTGCGGGGAGATTTTGAAAAGGCGGTATTATATTATGTAAACTCAGGCCTGAGCTTGGACCGGGCTCTGGAACTTTTGGACCCGGTAAATCTGGGGGGCTTTTATGCCAGACCGGCGGCGCTGTGGTTCCCCTTGGACGATGCGGCCAAGATATACCCCCTGTCCATGAAGCCGGGGAGCATGTCGGTGTTTCGCCTGTCGGTATATCTCCGGGAGCCGGTGGCGCCGGAGCTTTTGCAGATGGCCCTAGATTTCACAATCAGACGTTTCCCCAGCTTTGCAACCACTTTGAAAAAAGGCTTTTTCTGGCACTACCTGGACACGGCCAAGCGCCGCTTCCAGGTGTCGGAGGAGGCGGATATACCCTGCCGCCCCCTGAAAGTGTCTAAGAGCGGTTCCCCGGCCTTTCGGGTGCTGTATTGGAACCGGCGCATCAGCGTAGAGTTTTTCCATGTCCTAACTGACGGCAGCGGCGGCATGCTGTTTCTAAAGGCCCTGACAGGGGAGTACCTGCGCCTGAAGGGCCTGGGCCCGGAAGAGCCGCACCTATGGGACCTTGGGGAGAACCCGGACAGGGAGGAGTTTGAAAATGCTTTTGCCCGGATAGAGCAGAGCCCTTCATCCTCAGGCTTCATGGACAGAGCGGCTCTGCAGATGGACGGCCGGCTGAGCCGGAACAGGCCCTGCCGGGTGCTCCACTTCAAAATGGAGGCCTCGCAGCTGCGCCAGGCGGCCAAAAGCCATGCCGCTACAGTGACGGTCTACCTTCTTGCCCTGATGTTCATTGCGGGAAAGGCGGCCACCGACGAACTGGAAGGGGAGCAGAGCATCCAGGTGCCTGTTAACATGCGGAAATTCTATCCCTCAAAGACGGTGCGCAACTTCTCCCTGTACTGCGGCGTACGCCTGCCTGTAGACATGATTACTTATATCGACTCCATGACCGAAGAGATAAGCAGACAGCTGGAGAGCAAGGGCTCAAAGGAGGCCATGAACAGGATGCTCACCGGCACCGAACGCCTGGTGAACAGCCTGAGATTTGTGCCATTGGCGGTAAAGCAGCCTGTGGCCAGGCTCATCTACGGTTTTCTGGGGGATAAGATATTCACCAATACCCTCTCCAATCTGGGGGCGGTGCAGCTGCCGGACTGGATGGCAAGGGAGATAGAGGCGATGGACTTTGTGCTGGGCACCGCAATAAGCAACCGGGCGGGCTGCTCTCTGGTCACTGTAAAGGATACTGCCATGCTGTCCATAGCCAAGCTCACTGCCGACCCCAGCTTTGAGGAAAAGCTGTATGAGCTGTTGAGCCGGGACGGCGTGGAAGTGAAAGTGGAGGGCAGCGAGCTATATGAAGGTTGAAATAACATATCCAAAGCTGGGAAGACGGAGACGGGTGAAGGGCAAGCTTATAAAGGCGGCGGGCTGGACGCTGCTGCTGGCGGCCTTTGTCTGCCCCGTTGTGAACCTGGCAGTGGGCGGAAAGGCCTGGAGCCTCATAGCGTTGCTGGGACTGTATATGCTGTGGACTCTGGTGCTGTCCCCGGACCTGGTGGAGTATAACCGAATAAGCCAGTTCATAAAACTGCTGCTCAGCTCCTGCCTGATGCTGGCGCTCATTGAGCTGCTCATAGTGCCGGGCTGGGCGGCCGTAGTGGTGCCCATAGTGGGTTTTGGAGGTCTGATAGTCTGCGCCGCCCTGTTCTTTTCGGACATGGAGCGGCAGAGGCAGAACATGCTGCCCATGCTGAGCCTGATTTTCCTCTCCGCTCTGGGCTCTGCCGCCGGGCTGCTGTGGCTGAAGCCGGAGATACGCTGGCCTCTGGCGGTGATGGGGCTGCTGTCTCTTGCGCTGCTGATAGCCTGCGCCGCAGCCCTGGGCCGGGGTTTCCTCATAGAGTTTCAAAAGCGTTTCCACATAAAATAGAACAAGCTGCATACAGCAAGCGAAGCCCCGGCCATTTAGGCCGGGGCTTCGCTTGCTGCTTTATATCATATCCGTTTCCACTTTACGCCGTGGGGGATATCGGTGAGCTCAATGCCGGCGGCCTTCAGCTCCTCACGGATGGCGTCGGCCTTGGCAAAGTCCTTGGCCTTTTTGGCGTCCTGACGGGCCTGTATCCTGGCCTCCACCTCACTGTCGCTCTCTCCGCTCTCGGAGACGATGGTGAACTGGCCGGCGGCAACAGCCTGCTTCTTCAGCTCTTCCCGCTTCTTCTCGCCCTTGGCGATAAGGTCCAGGCTCAGCACCCGGTCAAAGTCGGCAATGGCGGCAAGCTTTGTCTCGTCGTTGGTCTTGGCCTTCAGCACGTCGTAGAGGGCGGTGACGGCCAGGGAGCTGTTCAGGTCGTTGTCCAGGGCGGCGGTGAACTTTTCCTTCAGAGCGGCAATTACCTGGGCGTCCACCTCTCCGTCGCCGGGCTTCAGGGCGGACACCTTGGCTATCAGCTTGTTGTAGGCGGTCTGGGCGTTGTCCAGGTTCTCCCAGCTGAATACCAGGCTCTTGCGGTAGTGGCTCTGGAGGCAGAAGAGGCGGTAGGCCAGGGGGTCATAGCCCTTCTGTTCCAGCAGGGACACGGTGAGGAACTCCCCGCTGGACTTGCTCATCTTGCCGGAGTTGGTGTTCAGGTGGTAGACGTGCATCCAGAAATTGCACCATTTGTGCCCCAGATAGGACTCGGACTGGGCGATCTCATTGGTGTGGTGGGGGAAGGCGTTGTCAATTCCGCCGCAGTGGATGTCCAGATCCTCACCCAGATGCTTCATGGATATGCCGGAGCACTCTATGTGCCAGCCGGGGTAGCCCACGCCCCAGGGGGAGTCCCATTTCAGGGCCTGGTCCTCGAACTTGGACTTGGTGAACCACAGGACAAAGTCGTTCTTGTTGCGCTTGTTGCTGTCCTCCTCCACGCCCTCACGGACGCCCACGGCCAGGTCCTCCTCGTTGAAGTCGTTGAAGACATAGTACTTCTCCAGCTTGGAGGTGTCAAAGTACACGTTGCCTCCGGCAAAGTAGGCATAGCCTGTGTCCATGAGCTTGGAGATGATGCGGATGTAGTCGTCGATGCAGTTGGTGGCAGGCTCCACCACGTCGGGGGTCTTGATGTTCAGCTTTGCGCAGTCGGAGAAAAAGGCATCGGTGTAGAACTTGGCTATCTCCATGACGCTCTTATGCTCCCGCTTTGCCCCCTTGAGCATCTTGTCCTCGCCTTCGTCGGCGTCGGAGGTGAGGTGTCCCACGTCGGTGATGTTCATTACCCGCTTCACATTGTAACCGGCATAGCGCAGATATTTCTCCAGTACGTCCTCCATGATGTAGGAGCGGAGGTTGCCGATGTGGGCAAAGTGGTATACCGTGGGGCCGCAGGTGTACATCTTCACTATGTCGGGATGGTTGGGGACAAAGTCCTCTCTGGTGCGGGTGGCGGAATTATATAGTTTCATAGCTATTCTCCTCAGTCGGCATTTTTAAATACGTCCCTGTTGACGTAAAAGTATTCTATTCCTGAATAGAGCGTGGTGATAACAATGACCCAGGTGGTGACGGCGCTGATTATGGTGCTGGCGGGGAAGGCCAGCATGGCGCAGAGGCCCACCATGGTGCAGGCGGTCTTTATCTTCCCGGACCAGCCGGCGGCAATGACCCGCTGCTGTTCCACGGCAATGAGCCGCAGGCCGGAGACCGCAAACTCCCGAAACAGCACTATGACCACCGCCCAGCCGGGCATCTGCCCGTTCTCGATGAAAAAGCACATGGCAGCCAGGACCAGGACCTTGTCTGCCAGCGGGTCCATGAACTTGCCGAAGTTGCTTATCTGGTTGTAGTGCCTGGCGATGTAGCCGTCGGCCATGTCCGAAAGGCATGCGATTATGTAAACTACCAAGGCGGCCAGGCTCTGGCCCATGTAGGCCAGCGCCAGGAAAACAGGTATGAGTATTATGCGGAATATGGTGATTTTGTTGGCAGTTGTGTTCATTTTTCTCTCTCCTGTAATTTACAGCTGTTCTCCGTAGAGCAGTCCGTCCTCAGCGGATCTTATAAGTACATCCACCATATCCCCCTCCTGACAGTCGCCGGAGAAGAGGACCAGCCCGTCAATATCCGGGGAGTCGGCATAGCTGCGGCCCACATGATAGCCGCTCTCCTCGTCATAGTACTCGTAGAGCACCCGTAGGGTCTTGCCGCAGAAGCTCTGGCAGAAGTCGTCCATGATTGGGGCCTGGAGCTCCATTATCAGGTCCGCCCGCCGTTGGGCAGTCTCGCTGTCCGGCCGCTCCATTTCGGCGGCGGGAGTGCCCTCCTCCGGGGAGAAGGGGAAAACGCCCACCCGCTCTATGCGGTATTCCCGGAGAAAATCGCACAGCTCCTCAAACTCCGCCTCGCCCTCGCCGGGGAGCCCGGCAATGAGACTGGTGCGTAGCACCAGACCGGGAATGGCTGCCCGGAGCTTTTTGAATAGGACCCGGATGTCCTCCCCGGTGCCCCGGCGGTTCATAGTCTTCAGGATACGGTCGTTTATATGCTGGATAGGGATATCCAGGTATTTTACTATCTTGTCGTTGCCGGCGATCTCATCTATCAGTTCGTCGTCAAACTGGTCCACATAGAGGTAGTGGAGCCTTATCCACTCTATGCCTTCTATTTTGGACAGCTCCCGGCAAAGCTCCGCCAGACATCGCTTGCCGTAGAGGTCGCTGCCGTAGCGGGTAATGTCCTGGGCGATGACTATAAGCTCCTTCACCCCGTGTTCCGCCAGATCCCGGGCCTCCTCCAGGATGTTCTCCATGGAGCGGGAGCGGTAGCGGCCCCGGATGTAGGGGATGGCGCAGAAGGCGCAGAAGTTGTTGCAGCCCTCGGCTATGCGCAGATAGGCCCAGCCCGGGCCGGTAGACACCACTCTGGGTATCTCGTCGATGGGGGCGCTGTTGTCGGCAAAGCGGCTGAAAGCCTCCTTTGCCATGACCGCCTTGGCGGCCTCCACAATGTCTCCGAAGCTGCCCACGCCCAGCACTGCGTCTATCTCCGGCAGCTCCTGGAGAATGCTGTCCTTATACCTCTCGCTGAGGCAGCCGGTGACAATTATGCCCCCCAGCTTTCCGGCTTTCTTCAGCTCCGCCATCTGGAGGATGTTGTCTATGGCCTCGCTTTTGGCGGAATCTATAAAGCCGCAGGTGTTGACTATAACCAGGTCGGACCCCTCCGGCTCCGGCATGAGGGTAAAGCCCGCCTCGCTCATCAGGTAGAGCATCTGCTCGCTGTTTACAAGATTCTTGGCGCAGCCAAGGGATATCATTGCAAAAGTCTTTTCCATGTTATATCTTATTATCTCCGTTCTGTCTGCTGCATCTAAGCAGCCCGGTGTCACCAGTCTTCATCCCCGGCCTGGAAGCGTCTAATGGCGGAGCGTATCTCCTCCCAGGAGTAGCCCCGGCGAAAGAGGGCGGCGCTGATTTTTCTCAACTGCGCCTGGTCCTCCGGGTCCGTGAGCCGGGAAGCAATAAAGCGGTCCAGCTTGGAGCTGTCTTCCGGCAGCTGCTTCATAGCCTCCTCCCACAGCTCCCGGTCAATGCCCCGGCGCTGCAGCTCCTGACGTATCCTGCCTGCCCCATAGCCCTTGGCGGCATAGTGGCGCACTATAGCGGCGGCGTAGCTCTCCTCGTCGATGAGCTGCCGCTCCGAGAGCCACTGTACGCAGTAGTCTGCCGTGTCCTCGTCCATTCCCTTTTGCAGCAGCTTGGTTTTCAGCTCCCGCCGGGACATCTGCCGCTGGGACAGATATTCCAGGGCCCTTTCTCTGGCCAGGGAGCGCAGGGAACAAAGCCTCAGTTCTTCCAGCTCCTCATCGTCCAGTTCCCGGCCCGAGCAGAGCCGCAGGTCCGTCACAGCAGCCAGGGTACTTTTTATCTCGCTGCCGTCTTCAAGGCAGACGCAGAATCTGCCGGGGGAGCTTTGCCTGATCGAATTAATTTTCATTTAAAGCTGCCGGGCTTATTCCTGGTCAAAATCTGCGGCGCTGACGTCCACGGCGGGCACGGTGCCCCGCCCGGAGACTTGGGCGGCCTTCCTGGCCTGGGGGGTCAGGAGCTTGTAGGCGTTCTCCCGTATCTCTTTCTCGATGGAGTCGCAGACCTCGGGGTTGGAGAGCAGGTATTCCCGCACTCCGTCCTTGCCTTGGATGCGCTGGCCGTTGCAGGTGTACCAGGCTCCGGCCTTGTCAATGAGCTCCAGCTTCACGCCCAGGTCGATTATCTCGCCCACCTTGGATATGCCCTCGCCGTACATGATGTCGAACTC
>CALWVZ010000044.1 GCA_944385125.1 uncultured Oscillospiraceae bacterium | reverse complement strand
AGGGATATGCCCATGGCGTTGAGGGTCATCCAGTTGAGGGTGTCTATCTTGCCCATGGCCACCCAGGCGGCCACGGTATCGGTGCCGAAGCTGTTGACTGCGGCGGTGAGGATGAGGTTTGAAAGGCCGTACATGATGGACTGGAGCCCGGAGGGCAGGCCGATGCGCACGGTTCGCCTGAGTATCCTGGGGTCGGGGCGGAGCTTGCGCAGGTCCAGTCTGTAGCTGTCCTTGCAGCGGCAGAGGTGTATGCACACCAGAGCTGCGCTGATGAACTGGGAGATGATGGTGGCCACCGCCACGCCCATGACTCCCATCCTGAATTCCAGCACAAAGAGCAGGTCCAGGAAGATATTCAGCACGCAGCAGACCATGAGAAAATACAGGGGCCGCCGGGAGTCGCCCACCGCCCGGAGGGTGGCCGAGCCCATGTTGAACACCATGCTGGGGACCATGCCCAGGTATATTATCTGCAAATAGATGAGGGAATCGGCCATGGTGTCCTGAGGGGTGTCGAGGATACGGAGCAGCCCGGGCGCAGTGATCAAGCCCAGCACGGTCATCAATGCGCCGCCGGCGGCGGCCAGGATGAAAGCGGTATGTACCGAGCGGGACACGTCCTCGTCGTCCCGGGCCCCATAGTACTGGGAGGTTATCACCGCTGCGCCGGAGGACACCCCGGTGAAAAAGCCTATGATGAGATTGAGTATATGGGCCGAGGAACCGCCCACCGCCGCCAGGGCGGCCTTGCCCACAAAGCGGCCAACTATCACCGCATCCACGGTGTTGTACAGCTGCTGGAACAGCGTCCCCAGCAAAACGGGGAAGAAGAATACCAGCAGCTGTGAAAATATGGCGCCCTCGGTTATCCCGTTGGTGATTTTGCCAGCGCTGCGCATATTTAGTCTCCTGTCAGCAAAGCAGATTTTTGACCGGGCCTTTGGGGCCGCAGGGCAGCCCCAAGCCCTTTTGAGCGCCGTATATGCTCAGCTTGTCAAGAAAGCCTTTACAGGCTTTTTGACTGCGCTTTTCCCGCCAAGCATTTTGCCCATTGCAAAATGCTGCTGCGCCCAAAAAGCCTTGATTTTCAAGGCTTTTCGATGGCGGGTCATTGTACTGCGAGGCGGGTCTTGCCCCCTCGCGCTCCCCCGCTGCTCTATTGTTTTATAAGAGCATAGTTTTTTGACGGTCTCGGCATATACGGCGCCCTTTTGAGCGCCGTATATGCTACCACCGGCGAGGGGAAAACTCAATGCGCAAAAACAATGAAAAAGGCGGGATCTCTCCCGCCTTTTTATAGCATTTTAATTACATCCCGGCTTTTTCAAGCCTCAGCGGTTGCTGGGACCTGGGTCGCAGTCGCCGAAGATCATGTCGTCAATATCCATTTCCATGGGCAATACCTCCTGTATCTTTTTAACATATTTTCAATATATGCGCCGGGCGGGAAATGTATGCCTCCCCCGCTCAGTTTTTTCCGCTCAGCTCAATGAGCACCAGCTCAGGACGGTTCAGGAACCTGGGTATGGGTATGGAATTGCCCAGGCCCCGGGACACCTCCATGATATAATGGGGGGAGCTGTAGATCCCCGACTCGTACTCCGCTCCGAAGCTGCGGTTCACGTTCAAAAGCCCGCCTACAAAGGGCAGGCGGACTATGCCTCCGTGGGCATGGCCGCAGAGGATAAGGTCCGTGCCTATATCTCTATACATTTTTATATAGTCGTTCCTGTGGGCCAGCCACAGCATGAACTTCCCGGAGTACAGCTCCCCGGCCTGTAATGACAGCTCCCAGGGCGTAGCCATATCGGCCCGGCCGTTGGGGTCCTCCGCTCCGATCACGGCTATGCTGTCTTCCCCTCTGTAGAGCAGCTCTATCTCGTTGCTGAGACAGCGGACACCGTGGCTCTCCATGAGAGACTCTATCTCCTCCACGCAGCCGTCGGCCCACTCGTGGTTGCCGTTGACGTAAAAGGCGGGGCAGAGGCCTTCCAGCGCCTCCAGCAGCGGCTCTACGGCGGACAGCTCCCCATCCTTCCCGGCGATATCCCCGGTGTAGGCGATAAGGTCCGGCTCCTGGCTGCGGATAAGCTCCGCCAAACGCCGGTTGTCCCGGCCGAAGCTCATGCCGTGCAGGTCGCTGATATGTACTATGCGGAAGCCTTCAAAGCTCTCCGGCAGATCCGCAAAGCTCAGGCTGTATTTTGTAAGCTGGAGGCGGTAGCGGCTGTCCGCCGCAAGGACGGCGGCTATCAGCAGCAGTGCGGCCAGGCCCGCCAGACTTGATCTCAATAGGGAATGTTTCTTCATTGCCAGGACCTTTCTTTGAACTTTTCTCAGTATAACACTTTTTTATGTCAAATACAGCACAAAAAATGAATATGACCTGAAATTTATGTGAAGCCCCTTTCCCGGGGCCCTTACTTTTTTTAATATTTCTGGAATACTGCGGTTTTTCCCTTGAACAGCGGGAACTTTTGGGTTATAATAGCCAAGTCTGCACGGAACAGAACAAAGTTTTTATCGAGAAGGATGACACACCATGAGCGCATCAACAGAAAAGAAATTGCGTCAGGCCGCCCGTGAGGCCGGCACCGACAAAAAAACTCTGGCCATGGAGAAGGAAGCCAGGGAGAAGGCCAGGCAGAAGCGCCGCTGGACCCTGGGCACCATTGCAGTGATACTGCTCATTGCCTTTATATTTTTCCTCAACTCCAACCTGCTGTATAAGACTACCGCCCTCACTATAGCCGACGAGAGCTACTCCGCCTCCCAGATGAACTATCAGTACAGCGAGCAGTACTATTATATGGCCAATCAGTACGGCAGCTACGCCTCCATCTTCGGGCTGGACACCTCCACCGGCATCAAGGGCCTGGCCGACCAGAGCTGCGCCATTGCCGCCGAGGAGATGAGCTGGAGAGACTATTTCATCCAGGCCGCCGAGAGCTCCATGGTCCAGGAAAAGGCCCTCCGGGACTACGCCGCTGAAAACGGCATCGAGCTGAGCCAGGAAGAGTTGGACGCCGTTGAGGCCAATTTCGACGGCATGGAGGACTACGCCTCCTCCCAGGGCTACGCCAGCGCCGACAATCTCTTTGACGCCAACTACGGCTCCGGCGTCACTATGGACACGGCCCGCTCCGCCTACCGCAATTCCGCTCTGGCCAGCAAGGCTCTGGAGACTTATGCCGACTCCCTGGAATTCAGCCAGGCGGAGATAGACCAGCAGTACGAGAGCTACAACGGCGACAGGGACTACTTTGATTACGCCTATTACTACGTCCTTGCGGAGACCACCGAGACCACCGGCGAGGACGGGGAGACCAGCAGCGAAGTGACCGAGGAAGCTCTGGCCGCTTCCCAGGACACCGCCGAGGCCATCCTGGAGGCCTACCTCTCCGGCGAGGGGGAGGACTACCTTGAGCGGCTGGACGCCGCCGTGGCCGGCCAGGTGGAGGGCGCCTCCTCCACCCACTCCGGCAAGACCCAGGGCGCAGGCCTGGGCAGCTATAAGGACTGGATGATGGACTCCGCCCGCAAAGCCGGTGATGCCACCGTCTCCGCCGACAGCGCCGGCAGCGGCTACTATGTGGTGCTGTTCCTCTCCCGGGACGACAACGACTACAACATGGCCCAGGTGCGCCACATCCTGGTGAAGGCGGAGGCCGACGAGGAGGGCAACTACACCGATGAGGCCAAGGCCGAGGCCCTGGCCAAGGCCGAGGACATCCTGGCCGAGTATGAGGCCGGGGACAAGACCGAGGACAGCTTTGCCGCCCTGGCGGAGCAGTATTCCGAGGACACCGGCTCCAACACCAACGGCGGCCTCTACGACACCGTCACTAAGGGCCAGATGGTGGAGGAGTTCGACCAGTTCTGCTTTGAGGGCCACAAGGCCGGGGACACCGCCATCGTCTACGGCGAGAGCGGCAGCTACGCCGGCTACCACGTGATGTACTACGTGGGCGAGGGCGAGAACTACGCCGACTACATCGCCCGCAGCGACCTGGAGAACCAGGCCGTGAACCAGTGGCTGGAGGAGCTCACCGCCGCCTACGCCCCGGTGGAAGGCTTCGGCATGCGCTTTGTAGGCTGAGAAATAAAGGAATAACATAAACCCCCTGCCTGCCGGCAGGGGGTTTTGCAAAATCGGAGAGATATCATCATGGACGAGAGATTTTTGAGAGCGGAGATGCTCCTGGGCCATCAGGCCATGGAAAAGCTGCGGCGCAGTCACGTGGCCGTCATCGGCCTGGGGGGCGTGGGCTCCTGGTGCGCCGAGGCCCTGGGGCGCAGCGGCGTGGGCCGCCTTACCCTTATAGACGAGGATACCGTGGGCCTGAGCAACGTCAACCGACAGCTCTGCGCACTGGGCTCCACTTTGGGCCGCCCCAAGGCTCAGGTCATGGCCGAGCGGATAAGGGACATTAACCCTGAAGCGGAGATAGAGGCCCTCACCGCCCGCTATGAGGCGGCCAGCCGGGACCGGCTCCTGGCCGACTACGACTTTGTGGTGGACGCCATAGACCTGGTCAGCTGCAAGGTTGACCTGATAATCAGCTGCCGGGAGCGGGGCATTCCCATAGTCTCCGCCCTGGGCACCGGCAACAAGCGGGACGCCCGGCAGCTGCGGCTGGAGGACATCTCCCGGACCTACGGCTGCGCCCTGGCCCGGGTGGTGCGCAGGGAGCTGCGCCGCCTGGGGGTGGAGCGCCACCCGGTGGTCTTCAGCCCCGAGGAGCCCATGGAGCCGGAGCAGCGGGAGGCCCCGCCCCCGGGACGCAGAAGCATCCCCGGCTCGCTGGTGTGGGTACCGGCTGCGGCGGGGCTGCTCCTGTGTCAATATGTGGTGGAAAAGCTTACGGAGCTTCCCGGGGGCTGAGCCCTCAGGCAAAAAACACGCTCCAGGCTATCAGCAGCTGGGCGCCGTAATAGCTGATGTGGATGAGCCAGTTGAGCAGGAAGCGGCTGTCGTTGCCGAAATAGTGGGCGCAGAGTATATTGTCGCTGACCACAAAGCCCAGCCCGCCCAGGGCAAAGAGCGCCGGGGAAAGCCCCGGTCTCACCAGGGCGGCAGCGCAGGTCACGGCCCCCATGCAGCACACCAGGCAGATATACATCACGGCGTTTAAATGCATGTCTCCGGCGTGGCTCTCCTTCTTCCGGGCGTAGAGGCCGGAGCAGAGCAGCAGCAGGGCCAGGATGGGCAGGGTCCAGAGGGAGAAGCGGCCCGAGCGCTCTATGGCCGCCCAGATGAACAGCACATGGCCCAGGGAAAAGGACACGGCCCCCAGGGAGAAATACAGGTCGTGCTTTTTCGCCCGGATAAAGCGCATGGCCAGCAGCTCATCCCCGCACAGGCCCAGAAACAGCCCGGCCACCGCCTTCCAGCCGTAAGCCCAGTCCCCCAGGCGCAGCAGGCCCAGCAGGCCCACCGCCAGAAAGCACAGGGAGGCCGCCCCCTTGTAGAGCATGGCTTTGACAGCCTCCCGCCGGCGGCTCACCTGCATGAAGCTCCTCATGAGGGACAGGCAGGCCAAGGTCATTATCAGAGCGGCAAAGCCAAGATATGTATCGGGCATGGTATCCTCCTATCTCCAAAGCGGCCGGCAGGCTATCCTCCGGCCCGTTTCCTCTTCCCGTTCCCTTCCGTATCTGTCTCGTATAAATATTTTAACAGGATTTCCCAGGCCTGTAAACGGCAAAGGGAAACTTTTAAGAATTTTTAACGTCAGCAATATTGAGGGCATACACCGAAAAAACAAAAAAAGAACGGAGGGCAAAAATGAAAAAGACACTGGCACTGATACTGGCACTTCTCATGCTGCTGAGCCTCTGCGCCTGCGGAGCCGGCAGCAAGGGCAGCGACACTGCCGCTGCCACCGAGTCCATCCAGGAGGCTCCGGCGGCGGAGGCTCCGGCAGAGGCGGCGGGCAACGGCTACGGCGGCCTGGCTTCCTACAGCAGCAGTTACGCTGCCGATGCTGAGTATGCCGAGGCTGAGGAGCAGGACGGCAGCGGCGAGACCGGGACCGGGGAAATTAACCCGGATAAGATAATCTATTCCGGAGAGGCTGAGGTGGAGACCCGGGATTTTGACGACAGCATTGCAAAGCTTATGGAAATGCTGGAGCAGTACGGAGGCTGGATAGAGTCCAGCAGCCTCAGCGGAGCCAATTACTACAGCATCTCCCGGGGCAACTCCGGCAACCGCAGCGCCTCCTACACCCTGCGCATACCCAGCCAGCACTTCGAGACGGTGATGAACAGCCTGTCGGATATAGGCAACGTGCCCTACACCTATACTTATTCGGAGAATGTAACCGCCCAGTACTACGATACCCAGGCGAGGCTTACCGCCTACGAGACCCAGGAAGCCAGGCTGCTGGAGATGATGGAAAAGGCGGAGACTGTGAGCGACGTCATAGCCATCGAGGAGAAGCTCACGGAGCTGCGCTACCAGATAGAGAGCCTTCAGTCCTCTCTCAACAACTGGGACCGGCAGGTGAGCTACAGCAGCCTCTATGTCACCGTGGACGAGGTGGGCGAGTACACTCCCCAGCCCCAGCAGAGCTATCTCCAGGAGCTGTGGCAGGCCCTCACCGGAGCCTTCAAGGACCTGGGACGCTTTTTCAAGAACTTCCTGGTGTTCCTTGTCTCCGCCATACCCACCATAATCGTCCTGGTGGTGCTCTTCTTCATCTTCCGCCCCATATACCGGAAAGTGAAGGCCCGGCGGAAAGCCCGGAAAGCGGGCAGGTCCGGGGAAGAAAAACAGGATAAGTAACTCCGGCTCCTTATAAAAAAGGAAAGCCTCCCTAAAAAAGGGGAGACTTTCCTTTTTGTTTTCCCGGCCCTCAGTCCAGGATGCGCCCGTCCACGGAAAGGGTCACTACCTGCCAGGGGATGAACTTCCCGCCGGCCTGGAGGGCCTTTTTTGCCGCCAGCTCCAGACCGCCGCAGCAGGGCACCTCCATGCGCACTATGGTGAGACTGCGGATATCGTTGTTCTTCAGTATCTCCGTCAGTTTCTCGCTGTAGTCCACGGCGTCCAGCTTGGGGCAGCCCACCAGAGTTATTTTCCCCCGCATGAAGTCCTGGTGCATGTTCGCATAGGCATAGGCGGTGCAGTCGGCGGCTATCAGCAGCTTTGCACCCTGGAAATAGGGGGCCTGCACCGGGGCCAGCCTTATCTGGCAGGGCCACTGGCCCAGCTGAGAGGCGGCAGGACCCGGGGCCGGAGCCGGGGCGGCCTGCACCTTCAGTTTTCTCGGCTGGTGGCCGGGGCAGCCTGCGGGCCGGGGCGGAGCCTGCCGCTTCCGCTTCTCCTCCACCGCCGCCTGGTCATAGGCCGCCGCCTCCCGCTCCACAAAGCTGATGGCCCCCGTGGGGCAGGCGGGCAGGCAGTCCCCCAGCCCGTCGCAATAATCGTCCCGCAGAAGCGCCGCCTTGCCCTCCGCCATGCCTATGGCTCCCTCGTGGCAGGCCGCCGCACAGGCGCCGCAGCCGTTGCACTTTTCCTGGTCGATATGTATTATCCTGCGTATCATGCTCTTTCCTCCTTGTCTCTTGTCTTGAGCCTATACCCGGATATTATTATATCTCCTCCGATATGTCTGTTGCAATTCCAACACAGGAGAGATTTTTTGGGAAGGCCGCCGCTTATTTTGTCTGCCCTCTGTCACCGGGCAAAGAGGCCCCGGACGGCAGGCAGAATAAAGCAGGCCGCCGTTTCGGGCAGCCTGCTTTCGATTATATGTATTTTTTCTTAGCTCGGCTCAGTTCCCGTCCTTCTCCTCTTTGCCGCCGGCCTTGAAGATGACCAGGGTCAGCAGCACCAGATATACCGCCGCTATGCACAGGGTGGCCAGGCACAGCAGGTCGGACTTGGGGGCCAGGCTCACCAGCACCAATATGGGGGCGCCGAAGATGATGGCGAAGCTGCTGCCGGTGAGCAGGTTGTTTGCCGCCGGGCTGGAGAAGTCCGGGTCCATCTCCCGCAGCAGCAGTATACCGGAGCCGATGGTGCCGGTGAGCATGCCGTACATGGAGATGAGGCCCTCATAGTAATAGTCCGGGTAGAGCTTTTTGCACACCCAGCGCAGATACAGCCAGGTGAGCACGGCCCCCGCCAGGCTCAGCAGCACAAAGGGCAGCCACAATCCGCTCAGCTCCTCCATGTTGATGGCGGAGATGCCCGCCACTATCATAATATCGAAGAAGAAGCCGGAGAGGCGGTTGAGCAGATAGTTGTTCTGGTACTGGTGCTCTATTATTTTGGACTTCTGGGCCTTGTTCAGCAGCAGCCGCACCAGCATGGCCACGGCGGAGCCGATGATGAAGTTGAAGCCCCAGAGCAGGGTGTTCACCGTATCCGTCAGGCCCGGGGCCAGGGATATCACGCCTCCCGCCAGGGCCTTGGTGAGCAGGTAGGTGAGCAGGTACACCAGCAGGATAAGGGCAAACTGCACCGACAGCCGGTCGATGGAGTCGGAGACGGGCAGCTCGTTCTTGTCCTGGAAGAAGCCCACGGACAGGTCCCGGCTGCTCTTGCTCTCGCCGGTGGAGGCTATCTTATGCCTGCGGCTGAGGATGTTGAGCATGACCACCCCCACGATGCAGGCGCAGAGGTAGCCGGAGGCGGCTATGGCCAGGCCGAAGCTCTGGCCCCCGGCAAAGCCCATGGCCTCGTAGCTGCCGCCGATGTTGTTGGCCTGGCCGGGGCCCTGGCCGTAGCCCATGGGCAGCAGCAGTCCCGCCGCCTTGAACAGCCCCGGCATCAGGGTATAGGCCAGGCCCATGGTGATGATGAGCCCCGCCACGCCCTGGACCAGATAGGTGCCCACTATCAGGGCCCCGGAGCGCAGGCCTATGCGCTTTTTGCCTCTGGTCAGCTTGCCGCCGGTGGTGCGCAGGGACATGGCGATGAAGCCCAGAGCTATGCAGTGGTACACCAGCATCTCCAGCAGCTCCGCATCCAGCTCCACAAGGCCTATATATTTCAGTATCAGCAGTATGAAGCCCCCCAGCACCGCCACCGGCATCATGCTCTTGCGCACGAAGGCCAGCTTGCTGCGGAGGAACTGGGATACGAGAATGACTCCGGCTATAAGGCCCAGCTGTACTATTATGTTCCACAGAGAGACGTTCACTGACGAGTAATCCATGGTTTCCCCTTTCTATTCTCCCTCCCGGGAATTTTTCCACACTGCCAGATATTTCCTCAGGCAGCGGGGCTTTTTGCTGCGTATCTCATAATATTTCCCCCCATAGGAAAACAGCAGCACCCCGGTCTGGACCATGGCCATGTCCGAGACGCAGGCCAGGTCAAAGTCCTGTCCGGCGCAGCTGAGACGGTCCGGGTATTGCCGCAGCTCGCCCCGGCCCAGCTTCCGCTGCCGGTGGCCCTCCTCTATCTCCACAAGGCTCATGTCCCCGTCGGAGAACAGCAGCTCCCCCTCATGGGGATAGTCCCCGGACTTGAGCAGGGCGTGCTGCCAGTCGTCCCACTGGGCTATGTTCTCAAAGGGCAGGGGCGGCTCAAAGCCCCCCTCCTCCGTATACTCCAGCTCCAGCCCGCAGCCGCAGCGGAGGCGGCTGCCCTTACTTTTCAGCGTGCCTATGCCTTTGCATTTGGGGCACATGAACAGGGCCGTCTCTATATTCTCCGCCCGGCGGCGGTGCTTGAAGCGGATGTGCTCCGCCGCCTGCCGCTGCCAGGCGTCCTCCCCGATGTCCCGCTCTATGAGGGCGTCTATCTCCTCGCCGCTCATGGCCTTCAGCTTCTCCGCCGGGTAGACCCCCACGGCGTGGCCGTATATCCGGCCCCGGTGGATAAAGGGGCTCCAGCGGGGGTCCGAGAGATAGGCCCCCTCCAGCCGGTAGGTCACCAGAGTGGCCCCGCTGCGCCGCACCATCTTTCCCGTGGCGGGGAAGATGCGGCCGCTGCGGCCGTTCCAGCTGGCCTCCCCCTCGGCAAAGAGACACACCGAGCGGCCGGAGCGCAGGTGCCGCAGCACCGCCATCACCGTGTCCACCCCAGAGGAGGCCTTCTTCCTGGCTATGGGCTCCACCAGCCAGTTCAGGGCCCCGGAGATGAGTCCCTTTCTGAACAAGTGCTCGCTGGCTACGAAGTACAGGGGCCTGTTCGGAAAGCTCATGGCCACCAGCAGCGGGTCTATGGCGGTAACATGGTTGGGTATAACTATACATGGGCCTTTCACCGGGCACAGTTGGAAGTCCATATTCACCAGGCACGTCAGGGGCCGGTGGAGCAGCTTGTATAATATATGCCAGATTTTCTCATGGCGGGTATATTTATCCATTTCAAATCTCTCCCTCTTCTGCACTATTACATAGTAACACGATAAAGCAAATTGCTCAACGCCAATTCTTAAATTTTTTATAATATTTTGACGGAGGCCTCTTCCCCCCGGGGCCCGGGGCCTTTTGCCTGAAATTTCCCGGCAGACCGGGCTTCTGAGCTTGAAACTGTTTTTTTGCTATGATATACTTTCTCAAATCAGTTTGTTTGGAGACGGAGGATATACCATGCTCACCAGGCTTGGCAAGGGGACAAAGCCCCGGCTTAAGGAGGGCGGATCCCGGCTGTTTGCAGCAGCAGTTCTTTTGCTTTTATTTATTGTCGGCTTTTCCGTATCCGAGGACTATTTCATGGGTACCGACGAGGTCAATGAAATAATGATCCTGCAAAAAAATATTCGGACAGTGGGTGAGACCTTTTTCGGCCCCGATTCCCAATTGGTATACCTTTATGAGGATATGGGCCTTAGCCCCATAGAGACCGACATAGACAGGGACCACGGGCAGGCCGCCTACTATCCCTTTGCCCTCTACCTTTTCCAGCCGAAGTTCCTGAGCGGGAACTACGGCTATACCAGCGTGGCCGTTCCCTACCACTACTACACCTTTATTCTGTGTTTCACCGCCATTATCAGCTTCTACCTGCTGGTATTGGAGCTGTTTTCCAACCGGCGGCTGGCCCTTCTCTGCGCTCTCATCCTGTTTGTGATGCCAAGGTTCTTTGCCGAGAGCCACTACAACAACAAAGATATGGTGCTGTTCGCCCTGCTTATGGACCTCTGCTGCTTTGGCGTCCGGGCAATAAAGCGCCGCCGCCTTGCAGATGCTCTGCTTTTTGCCCTCTTTTCCGCCTTGGCCGCCAACGCCAAGGTCATTGGCCTTTTCTTTTTCGGCATATCCGGCCTGTTCTATATAGCCTATATTTCAATAAAAAAGCTGTGGGACCGGCGGAGCGCCGGCATAATGCTCCTGGCCATTCTGTCCTTTATCGTCCTGTTCTACGCCCTCACCCCGGCTATGTGGAAGGACCCCGTGGGCTATTTCAGCTACTGCTTAAACAACACGCTCCATTTCTCCCGCTGGAGCGGCTTAATCTTATTCGACGGGAGAATATACAATACCCTTACGGAGAATCTGCCCGGGAGATATATCCCCCAGCTCATGCTGCTTACGACCCCGATATACATCAGCGTCCTGGCTGCGGCGGGCTTCGTCGTCCTTTGCGCCGCCCTCTTTAAAAAGGGCTTGCGCTCCTCTCCTTCTTCTGACAAGCTGTTTTTTGTGCTGATGGTATGCTGCTGTGCTTTCGTGCCCCTGCTGGTGCAGATCGTGAACAAATCCCTGGTATATAACGGATGGAGGCACTTTTACTTCAGCTTTGTCGGCGTGATTATGCTGGCGGCTGTGGGCTTGGAGCTCCTGCTGCGCAGATGGCCCAGGCTCGCCGCCGCCCTGGCTCTGACCTGCGTCCTCTTTACCTCGGTCCAGAACATAGTCAATCACCCTTACCAATATGTCTACTTCAACCCTCTGGCCGGGGAGGATGTGGTCAGCAACTATGAGCTGGACTACTGGGCCGTATCTACCAGAGAGGCAGTACGCTTTGCCTCCGAAAACAGCAGCGGCGAAATCAGCATGGCCTGTTTGGACGACAGGACTTACCACCATCTGGTCTACAGCCTGGAGTATCTTTCCCCGGAAGATAAGGCCAGGATAACGATTCTTGATGAGGGGGATACCCACGCCGACTTTATCATACAAAATACTACCTATGCCATTGTCAGGAATATTCCGCCCATTCCTGAGGATTTCCGCCTGGTAAATACCATATATGCCTACGGGGAACCCCTGGTGGATATATACAGACGCAGCTGATACCCTCCGGGCTTTCCCCTCCCGCCATGTCCAAGCCTGTCCGTAATCGCAAGGAAAACCGCCGTTTCCGGCGGTTTTCCTTGCGATTGTTTATTTTTCCGGGCTTTCGCCCTTCTTTTGCAGCTTGTGCTTTTTCCCGTCGGGAGTCACCACATAGGTGTTTTCCAGCACGTCTATGGTGGCCCGGCGGAAATCCGCTATATACTCCGCCCGCAGGGCCGCCCTCTCCTGCTGCTCCTCCTCCGTCAGCTCCCGCTGCCGGGCCAGGCGGCTCAGCTCGTTTATCCGGTCTATCTTCTTCTGCTCCATCTTCTCACTCCTCTATGGTGCCCAGCTCGTCCAGAGTCAGCTCAAAGGCGGGGATGAAGTGCTCCATGAAATACTTCACCTCCGGCAGAGGGCTCTTCTCCAGTATCTCCCGGGTCTGCTTTTCCGCAGATATGAATTCGTCATTCCCCGCCCGGCGCTCCTCTATGCATTTTATATAGGCGGAGAGCTTGTCGGCGGCCTTCACCAGGTCATGGCAGCGCTCCTCCGTCTCCCCCTTTATCAGGGGCCGGAAGGCCCCCTGAAGCTCCTCCGGCAGCGTGGCCAGGAGCTTGCGGCAGGCGATGTCCTCCACCTCTTTGTAGGCGGACTTTATCTCAGAGCTGTAATATTTTATAGGCGTGGGCAAATCCCCGGTGAGTATCTCCGAACTGTCATGGTACAATGCCACGGCGGCATACTCCCCCGGGTCGCAGGGGACATGGAACACTTCCCGGCGTATCACCCCCAGGGCGTGGGCTATCACCGCCACCATGTGGCTGTGCTCCTGGATATTCTCCGGCAGGGAATTGCGCATCAGGCTCCAGCGGCCGATATAGCGCATGCGGGATATATAGGCAAAGAAATTGTGGCTCATGGCTCCTTCTCCCTTCAATGATGGAGACAGTCTATCACTTCCCGGGATTTTTTTCAACATTTATCGCTTGTTCACAGGAAAAGTGTTGCAAATCGCAAAAACTGGTGTTAAACTTTACGTTTGTGTGTAAATATATTTTGTAAATAAAAAAGGCAGGGAGAGCTTCATATGGATAAGCTTAGAAACGTAGCCATAATCGCCCACGTTGACCACGGCAAGACCACCCTGGTGGACGAGATGCTCAAGCAGTCCGGCGTGTACCGGGAGAACCAGGAAGTGGTGGACCGGGTCATGGACTCCAACGACCTGGAGCGGGAGCGGGGCATCACCATCATGGCCAAGAACACCGCCGTCTGGTACGGCGACACCAAGATAAATATAGTAGACACCCCGGGCCACGCCGACTTCGGCGGCGAGGTGGAGCGCATACTGAAGATGGTCAACGGCGTCATCCTTCTGGTGGACGCCGCCGAGGGCCCCATGCCCCAGACCCGCTTCGTCCTCAGCCGGGCCCTGGAGCTGGGCCACCGGGTCATCGTGGTGGTCAACAAGATAGACCGCCCCGACCAGCGCATCCACGAGGTGGTGGACGAGGTGCTGGAGCTGCTGATGGACCTGGACGCCACCGACGAGCAGCTGGATTCCCCCATGCTGTTCTGCTCCGGCCGTCAGGGCACCGCCAGCTATTCCCCCGACGTGGTGGGCACCGACCTCAAGCCCCTCTTCGAGACCATTCTGGAGTACATCCCCGCTCCCGACATGGACACTGAGGCCCCCTTCCAGATGCTGGTGAGCAACATCGACTACAACGAATACGTGGGCCGCATCGCCGTGGGCCGCATCGAGCGGGGCCTCATCCGCCAGAACCAGGAGATAGAGGTCTGCAACTACCACGACCCTGACTCCCCCAGCAGGAAGGCCAAGGCCGTCTCCCTCTACCAGTTCGACGGGCTCAACCGGGTCCCCGTCACCGAGGCGGGAGCCGGCAACATCATCGCCATGAGCGGCATCGGCGATGTGACCATAGGCGACACCATCTGCGCCAGGGGCTTTGCCGAACCCCTGCCCTTCGTGAAGATAAGCGCCCCCACCCTGGAGATGACCTTCTCCGTCAACGACAGCCCCTTTGCCGGCAGGGAGGGCAAGTTCGTCACCTCCCGGCAGATAAAGGACCGCCTTATGCGGGAGACTTTGAAGGACGTGTCCCTGAAGGTCACGGAGATACAGGGCAGCACCGACGGCTTCAATGTGGCCGGCCGGGGCGAGATGAGCCTGTCCATCCTTATCGAGACCATGCGCCGGGAGGGCTATGAGTTCCAGGTGTCCCCACCCAGAGTGCTCTATCAGGAGATAGAGGGCAAGCGCTGCGAGCCCGTGGAGCGGGTGGTTGTGGACGTGCCCTCGGATTACATGGGCTCCGTCATGGAAAAGCTGGGGGCCAGAAAGGGCGAGTTTTTGGAGATGACCCCCGTGGGCAGCCGCATGAAGCTGGAGTTCCTGGTGCCCTCCCGGGGCCTCTTCGGCTACCGCAACGAGTTTCTCACCGACACCAAGGGCGAGGGTATCCTGGCCTCCGTCTTTGAGCGCTACGAGCCCTACAAGGGAGAGATAGCCCGGCGCAGCACCGGCTCCCTCATCGCCTTCGAGACCGGCGAGGCCGTGGCCTACGGCATCTGGAACGCCCAGGAGAGAGGAGCCATGTTCATCACCCCCGGCACCAAGGTCTACGCCGGCATGGTGGTGGGCGTCTGCAACAAGAGCGACGACGTGCCGGTGAACGTCTGCCGCACCAAGCACCTCACCAACACCCGGGCCTCCGGCTCCGACGAGGCCCTGCGCCTGGTGCCCCCCAAGCAGCTGAGCCTGGAGCAGTGCCTGGAATTTCTGGCCGACGACGAGCTGCTGGAGGTCACCCCCAAGAACCTGCGCCTGCGCAAGCGCATCCTGGACCACGGCCAGCGCATGAAGGCCGTTATGAAAAATAAATAAAAGCCTTTATTTAACAGCTTTTCTATTGACTTTGAGCCAAACCGATGTTATCATCATCTAGTATGTTCGCCCCCGTTCCAGGCTTTGGGCCCATGCCGCCGCTGCGGCCGCCTTTCACTCCCTCAGCTTAGACGCAGGGTATAGTATTTATTCGAAAGGGGTATAACCACTATGATCACCAAAGAAGTCAAGACCCAGGTCATCAGCGACAACGCCACCCACGAGGGCGACACCGGCTCTCCCGAGGTCCAGATCGCCATTCTGTCCCAGCGCATCCGCGAGCTCACCGAGCATCTGAAGAAGCACCCCAACGACGACCACAGCCGTCTGGGCATGTACAAGATGGTGGGTAAGCGCCGCCGTCTGCTGGACTACCTGGCCAAGAAGGATATCGAGCGTTACCGCGCCATCATCGCAAAGCTGAA
>CALWVZ010000043.1 GCA_944385125.1 uncultured Oscillospiraceae bacterium | reverse complement strand
ATGAGCTCCAGCTTCACGCCCAGGTCGATTATCTCGCCCACCTTGGATATGCCCTCGCCGTACATGATGTCGAACTCCGCCTCCCGGAAGGGGGGAGCCACCTTGTTCTTTACAACCTTGGCCCTGGTGCGGTTGCCAATCATCTCTCCGCCATTTTTCAGGGTCTCCACCCGGCGCACGTCTATGCGCACGGAGGCGTAGTATTTCAGGGCCAGGCCGCCGGGAGTGGTCTCGGGATTGCCGTACATGACGCCTATTTTCTGGCGCAGCTGGTTTATAAATATTACGGTGCAGTTGTTTTTGGAAATGGCTCCCGCCAGACGGCGCATTGCCTGGGACATGAGCCGGGCCAGGGCGCCCACCACAGTGTCGCCTACCTCGCCCTCCAGCTCCACCCTGGGGATAAGGGCGGCCACGGAGTCCACCACCAGCACGTCGATGGCGCCGGAGCGCACCAGGGATTCGGCTATGTCCAGGGCCTGCTCGCCGGTGTCCGGCTGGGAGATGAGCAGGGAGTCGATATCTACGCCCAGGGCCCGGGCATAGGCCGGCTCCAAGGCGTGCTCCACGTCGATGTAAGCGGCGTCGCCGCCGTTTTTCTGGGCGGAGGCCACCACGTGGAGGGCCAGGGTGGTCTTACCGGAGGCCTCGGGGCCGTATATCTCCACTATGCGCCCCCGGGGAACTCCGCCTATACCCAGGGCAAGGTCCAGGGACAGAGAGCCGGTGGAGAGGGCCTCTACGTTCACGGAGATATCGTCTCCCAGACGCATGATGGTGCCCTTGCCGTAGTCCTTTTCTATCTTGGCAATTGCGGTCTCCAGGGCCTTTTTCTTATCTCCGGCAGCGGGAGCCACTATTGCGGGAACTTTTTTCTTTTCAGCCATATGTTTTCCCTCACTATCTGAATTGAAATATGCAGGATATTTGGGTGCCTGTATATTTTGAGTTATATTTTATCCCGATTTCGGGGGACTCACATCTTTCCTATGACGGCTCTCTCTATGCCCTGGGTGTCCTTCCGGAAAGCGGTGCGGCTGAAGCCGGCAGACATGAGCATGTCCCGCACATCTTTAGCCTGACCCTCGCCTACCTCGAACACCAGGTAGCCGCCGGGGCGGAGTATGGACTTCCAGTATTTGATGATGGCCTTGTAAAAGCGCAGACCGTCCTCGCCGCCGTCCAGGGCCCAGATGGGCTCGTAGTCCCGGACGGAGCGGTCCAGGCTCTGTATCTCGCCGCTGGCTATGTAGGGGGGATTGGAGACGATAAGGTCGAAGCTGCCTATCCCCAGGGGAGGGGAGGAGGTGGCGTCGGCCTGGATGCACAGCACCCGGGAGTTCAGCTTGTGGTCGGTGACATTGCGGCGGCAGACCTCCAGAGCGCTGGCGCTGAGATCCACTGCCACAAGGCGGGTAGCGGGCAGCTCATGAGCGATGGCGCAGGTGATACAGCCGCTGCCGCAGCACAGATCCAGCACCCTTGCATCCATTTTGTTGCCGGTGAGTATCTCCTTTGCGGCATCAATGAGCACCTCCGTGTCCATTCTGGGGATGAGCACATCGGGACTGACTACCAGGTCGATGCCGTAGAATTGCCAGGAGCCGGTTATGTAGGCCACAGGCTCGCCCTTCAGCCGCCGGGCGGTATAGTCCAGGGCCCGGTTCTCCACCTCGTTGGTGGTGTAGAGCTTCAGATCCCGCAGCAGATGCTCCACGGTTTTCCCCGCTGCGCCGGCCACCAGTATCCGGGCCTCCAGATCGCAGGCCTCTATGCCGCTTTGCCGCAGCAGATTTCTGGTGGATAGATAGATATCGTTATATGTTTTCAATGTACCTTACCTCATTTTCCCCATTCGTCCAGACCTTTTTCCTCCGGGATGACCAGCTCCAGGGCCCTAATGGCACACTCTATCATTCCGTCGTCCGGCTCATTTGTAGTAATGCGCTGGAGCCATTTCCCCGGTGCGGACAAGACGGCGGAGACGATATTGTCATTTCTGCCGCACCAGCGGTTTATCTCGTAGCTGATACCCACCACCACCGGCAGCAGCAGCAGATGGCAGCCCATGCGGGCAAAGCTGTTGTCCAAAAGGACAACGGAGTTTACCAGGATGCTCACCACGATGACCACCAGCAGGAAGCTGGTGCCGCAGCGGGGGTGGAAGCGGCTCTCTGTGCGCACGTTTTCCACTGTCAGCTCCTTGCCGTGCTCGTAGCAGAAGATGGTCTTGTGCTCCGCTCCGTGGTAGGAGAAAAGGCGCTGCACATCGCTGACCCGGGTGCAGAGCTTCATATAAATAAGAAGGATGAGCACCTTCAGCACGCCTTCGGAGAGGTTGCGTATCACATAGCTTGAGGTCAAAGGCTTGATGAAGCCCACGATAAGGGTGGGCAGGAAAATGAACAGCAGCAGGGACAGAGCGATGCCCAGGACCACCGCCGTCCCTATTATCAGCTTCTGGGCCTTCTCGGCGGGGAAGTGCTCGCTTATCCATTTGTCCAGCTTGTCCGGCTCCTCCTGCTCGTCTTCCGGGATGAGGCTGGCGGAGTAGGTGAGGGCCTGCATGCCCTTATACATGGAGTCCAGGAAAATGGCGCAGCCCCGCACAAAGGGCCAGCCCAATATGGGGTGTTTTTCTTTATCGAGTTTGATATCTTCGATTTTTTCCACAAGCCCGTCCCTGGTGCGGCAGACGATGGCTTGCTTCTTGGGCCCTCGCATCAAGATACCCTCTATCAGGGCCTGGCCGCCGATGGAGGTGCGAAAGCCGCAGCTTTTATTTTTGTTTGTCATAGTTTCTCCTTAGGTAGAGCTGATGGGCAGGGTGACGGTGACTATGCAGCCTCCGTCTGCTGCGTTGGCCACGGTGAGCTCTCCGCCGTGGCGGCTGACTATCTCGTCGCACACGGAAAGGCCGATGCCGGTGCCCCGGTTTTTGGAACTGCCCTTGTAAAATTTTTCCTTAACATGGGGCAGCTCCGCCTCAGGGATGCCGTGACCGTAGTCCCTAAAGCTGATGCGCACATGGTCGCCCTCTTCCCGAAGGCGTACGTCGATGCGCTCTCCGTCGCCGCCGTGCTTGGCGGCATTGTCCAAAAGGTTGCAGAAGACCTGCTTGAGCCGCTCCGGGTCCCCGGGGATCAGAGGTATCTCGGAGGGTGGGCCGGAATAATTGACCTCCATGCCCGCCTGCTTCATCAGCTCCCCATAGGTGAAGAGAGCGTCCTCCAGCTCGGCAGCTATGTCGATAAGCTCTATGCGCAGGTTAAAGCGTCCGTCCTGTATCCTGGTAAATTCCAGCAGCTCCGTCACCATGCCGGTGAGACGCTCGGCCTCCTTGGAGATGATGTTGATGCCCCGGAGGGAATCTCCCTGGACCGCCGGGTCAAAGGCTATGGTCTCGCTCCAGCCCATGATGGCGGTAAGGGGGGTACGCAGCTCATGGGAGACCTGGGAGATGAAGTCCGTCCTGGACTTCTCCGCCACGGCCACCTTCTCCGACATGTTGTTTATCTCCTGAGTGAGCTGGCTCAGCTCATCCTCGCCGTAGACCTCCAGCTTCACTCCGTAGCTGCCCTCGGCGATGTGCTTGGAAAACCTGGTGAGCTCCCCTATGGGCTCGGTGACATAGCGCCAGAACCACAGGTTGAGCCCCACGATATATATACAAATAAGCACCAGCAGCGTCACCGACAGGTTCATAAAGCTGCGGGTAACGCACCATATGCTCAAAAGCAGCAGGGCCAGCACGGCGATGCTGGAGAGCAAAAGCTGGTTTTTAAGACTGCTCCACATTAACGTCTACTTCCTATCCTCTCAGTAACCCCACTTGTAGCCGTAGCCCCAGACGGTGGTGAGATATTCCGGCTCCGTGGGGTCGGATTCTATCTTTATGCGCAGACGGCGGATGTTCACATCCACGGTCTTCAGCTCGCCTTTAAAGTCGTTGCCCCACACGGCGGTAAGGATATCCTCCCGGCTCATGGCCTTGCCGGGATTTTCCATGAAAAGCTTCATCAGCAGGTATTCTATCTGGGTAAGCTTCAGGCGCTGGCCGTCCTTTTCCAGGGTGCGGTTGCGGGTGTTCAGGAGGAAGGGACCGCTGACCAGCTCCGTGGAGGAGCGCTCGTCCTCGTCCACACCCAGGCGGCGGATAAGGGCGTCCACCCGGGCGGTGAGCTCGGCGGGGGAGAAGGGCTTGGTCACATAGTCGTCGGCCCCGGTCATGAGCCCGGTGACCTTGTCTATCTCCTGGCTTTTGGCGGTGAGCATGATGATGCCCATCTTGGAGCCGGTAGCTCGTATACGGCGGCAGACCTCAAAGCCGTCGATATCGGGAAGCATGACGTCCAGCAGGGCAAGGCAGATGTCCGGGTTGACCCGGAGCTTCTCCAGGGCCATCTCTCCCGTCTCAGCTTCAATGGGCTCAAAGCCGCTGCGGCGCAGGTTTATAACAACAAAGCTGCGGATATTGGCTTCGTCTTCCAGAACCAGTATCTTCTTCATATCTGTAAAACTCCCTTCCTGAGAAGCGCTTTTAATAAAGGTTGCAATATGACAAGTAATTATATCATGTCTTTTACAATTATGGTAGTCAAAGTTTCAAAAAATTCAAAACTTTTTGCACAGAGATTACATGTTATGTAAATCAGCGTGACAAAAAAAGTAAATAATAGAAAAATTTACCAAAATATCGGCTAAACCCAGCAGTTTGCTTCCCTCTGACCGAGTAAGACCCGGCGCAATATGGACGCAACAAATACCGCCGTGTTCCATGCGGAGTTTTGACAGCGCTAAGGAAAACAGTTGTCGACTAATAGAAAAGGCTGTGATATAATATATTAGTTAAGGCTTTTGCCGGGAGGAATTGTAAATCATGGCAAACGGGCTGATAGCCGAAAAGAAAAATATATGCGCCGGGCTGCTTGCCCATGTGGACGCAGGAAAGACCACCCTCAGCGAGGCCATGCTCTACCTTTCCGGGGAGATAAAGAAGCTGGGCCGGGTGGACCACCGGGACTGCTTCCTGGATACCCACAGCCTGGAACGGGAGCGGGGCATAACCATTTTTTCCAAGCAGGCCCGGCTGGAGCTGGAGCACAGCATGGTGACGCTTATGGATACTCCCGGACATGCGGATTTTGCTGCCGAGGCGGAGAGGAGCATACAGGTGCTGGACCTGGGGCTGCTGGTGCTCAGCGCCTCGGAGCCGGTGCAGAGCCACACCGAGACCCTCTGGCGCCTGGGGGAGAGCTATAAGCTGCCCTGCTTCATATTCGTCACCAAGATGGACCTGCCCAACGCCGGGCGGGAGGAGATAATCGAACTGCTCCAGAACCGCCTTTGTGAAAACTGCGTGGACTTCGGCCTGGGACGGGAGCAGCTCATGGAGCACATCGCCCTCTGCGGCGAGGAGGCCATGGAGGAATACCTGGAGACCGGCGCCGTCAGTGACGAAACGGTAAGAAAGCTCATAGGCGCAAGGCAGCTTTTCCCGGTGTTTTTCGGCTCCGGGCTGAAGACCCAGGGGGTGGAGGAGCTGCTGAGAGCTCTGGACGGTTATGCTCCGGAAAAGGAATACGGTGAGGAATTTGCCGCCAGAGTCTACAAGATAGGCAGCGACCCCCAGGGCAAGCGTCTGAGCTACATGAAGATAAGCGGGGGCAGCTTAAAGGTGCGCAGCCCCATAAAATACAAGGATGAAAAAGGAAACGAGCTGGAGGAGAAGGTGAGCCAGATACGCCTCTACTCCGGCAGCAAATATGAGACTGCGGAGGAGGTCTCCGCCGGGCAGGTCTGCGCCGTGCTGGGTCTCAGCGCCTGCCGCAGCGGCCAGGGCCTGGGGGCGGAAGGAGACGCCGCCCCCGCCCTGCTGGAGCCGGTGCTCAGCTACCGGGTGATACCGCCCAAGGGTATGGACCCGGCTCTTCTGCTGCCCAAGCTCCGGCAGCTGGGCCAGGAGGACCCCCAGCTCCATGTGAGTTGGAACGAGGGCCTGGGGGAGATAAGTCTCCAGCTCATGGGCAAGGTGCAGACGGAAGTGCTGAAAAGCCTGGTGAAGGAGCGTTTTGACATTGACATCGGCCTGGACACCGGCAGGATAATGTACAGGGAGACCATCAAAAACACCGTGGAGGGCGTGGGACACTTTGAGCCCCTGCGCCACTATGCGGAGGTGCACCTGATAATGGAGCCCCTGCCACTGGGCAGCGGCATCCAGGTGGAGAGCATCTGCAGCGAGGACAGCCTGGACAGAAACTGGCAGCGGCTCATCCTCAGCCATCTTCTGGAAAAGCAGCACCTAGGGGTAATCACCGGCTCCCCCATAACGGATATTAAAATAAGCCTTGCCTCCGGCAAGGCCCACGACAAACACACCGAGGGCGGGGACTTTCGCCAGGCCACCTATCGGGCGGTGCGCCAGGGCCTGATGCAGGCGGAGAGCCTGCTGCTGGAGCCCTGGTACGCCTTCCAGCTGGAGCTGCCGCCGGAGCAGATAGGCCGGGCTATCAGCGACCTGCGCACCATGAACGGAGACTTCGAGTCCCCGGAGGAGGCGGGAGAGCTGAGCCGGCTGCGGGGCACGGCTCCGGTGTCGGCCATGAACGGCTACGCCCAGGAGTTGGCGGCCTACACCCGGGGCCGGGGCAGGCTCAGCCTGCGCAGCGCCGGTTACAGGCCCTGTCCCAACCCTAGGCCGGTGATAGAGGAGATAGGATACCAGCCGGAGCGGGACCTGGAGAATACCGCCGACTCAGTGTTCTGCTCCCACGGGGCGGGGGTGAACATAGCCTGGGACAAGGTGAAGGACTATATGCACCTGCCCTCTTGCCTGGAAAAAGAGCGGGAGGCGGAGCCTCTGCCCGCCCCCAGGTACAGGAGCCTAAGTATAGACGAGCGGGAGCTGGAGGCCATAATGGAGAGGGAGTTCGGGCCCATACGCAGGAAAGCTTACGCTGCGCCCCAGCGCAACCAGGCCCCGGCTCAATCAGCTGCCCCTCTCAATAAAAAGGAATACCTTATAGTGGACGGCTATAACCTCATCTTTGCATCCCCGGAGCTGAAGGCCCTGGCTAAAGACAGGCTGGACCTGGCCCGCTCCCGGCTCATGGACATGCTCTCCAATTATGCGGGCTTTACCAAGGCCCAGCTGGTGCTGGTGTTCGACGGCTTCCGCACTCCAGGGAACCCAGGCTCCCGCAGCGATTACCACAACATCCACGTGGCTTTCACCAAGGACGGAGAGACCGGGGACGCCTACATCGAGAAGATAGCCGACGAGATAGGCAAGAACTACTCCGTGCGGGTGGTGACCAGCGACAACCTTATCCGCCTGTCCGCCCTGCGCTCGGGAGTGCTGCGCTGCTCCGCCGGGGAATTTATAAACGAGCTGGACTGGGTGCTGGGCCAGATAGAGCAGGTACTGAAGAAAAGCAACGAGGACGCCCACAAGATGAGATTGAAAGATGGAAAACAGTGAACTTATAAAACGGGCCCAGGACCTGGCCCGGCGCTGCCGGCGCAGCGGAAAGGTCTGCGCCACCGGCTTTCTCAGCCCGGCGGAGCAATATGAGATAGAGACCCACCGGGGACTTCTGGACTGCGAGCCTGTATTCAGCGGAGGGCCAGGGGAACGGGAGCGCAGGGCCGCCTTCTTCATGCCTGATTATATGGAGGAGGACGAGTTGGACGTGTCCGACTTCATCTGCGCCATGGAGCTGAGAGCCTACTTCGGGACCCCGGGCCACCGGGACTATATGGGCGCCCTTTTAGGCATGGGCATAGGCCGGGAGTGGCTGGGAGATATCCAGGTGGAGGAGGACCGGGCCTACGTGTTCTGCATGAAAAGCGTGCTGGGCCATCTCCTGTCTATAGAGAAGGCCGGGCGCTACACGGTGAAGGCCCGGCAGATAGAGCTCCATCAGGTGCCCCAGCGCCATGTGGAGACAAGGGAGATAAGCTTCTCCGTTATGAGCATGAGGCTGGACGCTGTGGCGGCGGGGCTGTTCAATCTCTCCCGCACCGAGGCGGCAAAACAGATAGCCGCCGGCAACCTGAGCCTGAACTACAGCCAGTGCCTCAAAACTGACTGCGCCGTGAAGGAAGGGGATATAATATCCCTGAAAGGCCGGGGCAAGGGAAAGATAAGCGGCACCGGCGGCACTTCCCGGAAGGGACGGCTCTTCGTCTACGGGGAAATCTACAAATGAGGTAAAAAGCAATGCGAGCTTACGAAAGACTGCTGAGATATGTACAGATAAACACCATGAGCGACGAGGACAATGCCGCCTCCACACCCAGCAGCCCCTGCCAGCATGAGCTGGCAAAGCTGCTGGAGACTGAGATGAGGGAGCTGGGCATGGAGGAAGTTTACCGGGACGGGCGCTGCTACGTCTACGGAAAGCTCCCCGCCAGCCCCGGCTATGAGGCAAGTCCCAGGATAGGGCTCATCGCCCATATAGACACCGCCCCGGATTTCTCCGGGGAGAAGGTGAGGCCCCGGATAGTGGAGAACTATCAGGGCGGGGACATAGAACTGGGCCACGGCCGGACCATAACGGAGGAGAAGTTCCCGGACCTGAGAGAGCACATTGGCCAGGATATCATCGTCACCGACGGCAGCAGCCTTCTGGGGGCCGACGACAAGGCGGGCATAGCCGAGATACTCACCGCCTGTGAGAGACTCATAAAAGAGAAGCTGCCCCATTGCGGAGTATCCGTCTGCTTCTGCCCCGACGAGGAGATAGGCCACGGGGCGGAGCTTATGGACCTTCGACGCCTGGGGGCAGACTTTGCCTACACTCTGGACGGCGGGGCGGTGGAGGAGCTGAGCTATGAGACCTTCAATGCCTGCTCCGCAGTGTGGGAGATACAGGGGGTGAACGTCCATCCCGGCAGCGCCAAGGACATCATGGTCAACGCAAGCCTGGTGGCCATGGAGATAAATTCTCTGCTGCCACCGGAGGAGATACCGGGAAAGACCGAGGGATACCAGGGCTTCTACCACCTGACGGATATGAAGGGAAACTGCGAAAAGGCGGAGCTGAAGTACATCATCCGGGACCACGACGCCGAAAAGTTTCAGGCCCGGCAGGAGCTTCTGCGCCGAATAGAAAAGCAAATGAGGGAGAAGTATGGCCGGGACAGCGTGAAGCTGAACATCACCCAGCAGTACCGCAACATGGCTGAGGTGCTGAGGGACAAGAAGGACATCGTCCTCAGAGCAGAGCGGGCCCTGAAAAAGCAGGGGCTCGTGCCGGACATCCGGCCCATCCGGGGCGGAACCGACGGCTCCCAGCTCTCCTTCCGGGGCCTGCCCTGTCCCAACCTGGGCACCGGGGGCTACGGCTTCCACGGCCCTTACGAGCACATAAGCACCGCCGACATGGACACAATGGTGGAAGTGGTGCTGAAGCTCCTGGGCGAGAAATAAAATATACAGAGATAAAAAGAGAGAAAAATGATCTTCCGACAGGGGGAAAAGGAGCATGACAAAAAAGATAGGCGGCCTGAAATGGTTGGGCATTGTGCTAATAGGCCTCTTCGGCCAGTTTGCCTGGACCATAGAGAACATGTATTTCAACGTGTTTTTGTACAACACCATATCCACAGACCCGGACTATATCGCCGCCATGGTGGGCTGGTCCGCAGCGGCGGCCACTCTCACCACATTGCTTATGGGAGCCCTCTCCGACAGAGTGGGCAGGCGGAAAATATTCATAGTACTGGGATATGTGCTCTGGGGTCTGAGCACCGGCATCTTTGGCTTTATCAGTGTGGAAAATCTCCACTCCGTCTTCCCGGCCCTCAACGCCGTGTCTGCCGCCGCCGTAACCGTGGTGGTGATGGACTGCGTGATGACATTTTTTGGAAGTAGCGCAAATGATGCCGCTTTTAACGCATATATTACCGATATCACCGAAAATGAGAACCGTGGAAGGGTAGAAAGCGTACTGGCCATACTGCCCCTCATCTCCATGCTGGTCATCTTCGGAGCCTTTGATCCCCTCACTCAGCAGGGGAGATGGAAGGAGTTTTTCGGCATCTTCGGCACGGCCGTGAGCCTGGTGGGGCTGGCTGCGGTATTTCTCATCAAGGATGACCCGGAGCTTAAACCCCGGCGGGACGGCTATATCAGAAATCTGCTCTACGGCCTGAGGCCAAAGGTGGTGAGGGAGAACCCGGAGCTGTATCTGTCCTTTACCGCCTTTTGCGTATTTTCTGTGGCAGTTCAGGTGTTTTTTCCCTATCTTATTATTTATATCCAGAACTTTTTGGGCATCACTGATTACGCCCTCATCCTGGGCGCGGTGCTGATCCTGGCCTCTCTGGTGAGCCTGATCTCCGGCCGATTCATCGACAAGATGGGCAAACTGGCCTTCGCTTTTCCGGCGGCTATTGTAATGCTGCTGGGCCTGGGGGGTATGTATTTCGTGCGGCAAGCAGGCGGTGTGATGGCGGCGGGAACGGTGATGATGGGCGGTTATATGATGGTATCCGCCGCCCTCAGCGCCAATATCAGGGACTGGACCCCAAAAGACAAAGCGGGACATTTTCAGGGCATACGGATGATATTCGCAGTGCTGCTGCCCATGGTCATAGGGCCTGCCATAGGGGCCGCAGTCATACAGGGCAGCGACAGCACCTATGTGGAGCTGGGCCAGGTGAAGACCGTGCCCACCCCGGAGATATATCTGGCGGCGGCTGCCGTGCTGATACTTACGGTCATCCCTGTTATCCTGCTGCGCCGGCGGGAAGAGAGAAAGGCTCCAGCACAGACAGAAGAAAAAAGGAGAGACAGAAATGCACACTGATATATGCGTCGGATTTGCTCCTCAGGCAGAGATCGCCCGCCGCTTCCCTATAGACGGGGAGGTGGCCTCCATCAGCCAGATAAAGAGCGGGCACATAAACGAGACCTATCTGGTGACAACCCACAATGGCAGCCGCTACATACTCCAGTGGATAAACCGTTATGTCTTCCCCAATGTGGAGGCTATCATGCAGAACATGAGCGCAATCAGCGCATTCCTCAGGGAGCACCACAAGGGAAAAATGGCTATGATAAGCTATATGGATACCTTGGATGGACACAACTATTATGACGACGGGAAGGGCGGGGCCTGGCGGCTTTACCGCTTCGTGCCGGACAGCATCTGCCTGCAAAGGGCGGAGACGGCGGAGGACTTCTACCAGAGCGCACGGGGCTTCGGCTGCTTCCAGTACGCATTGAGAGAGTTTCCGGCAGAGCAGCTGGCGGAGACTATCGAGAGGTTCCACGACACCCCTGACCGCTACAGGAAATTCCGGGAGGCCATAGAGGCGGACGAATACGGAAGACTCCGGGAGGTGAGAGCGGAGGTGGACTTCGCCCTGGAGAGGGAGGAGCGGGCCTGCCGCCTCCAGAAGCTGAGGGAGGAGGGAGAGCTGCCCATAAGGGCTACCCATAACGACACCAAAATCAACAATGTGCTTCTGGATAAGGACAGCCGCCAGGCCCTGTGCGTAATAGACCTGGATACGGTGATGCCCGGCCTCTCCGCTCACGACTTCGGGGACGCCATACGCTTCGGGGCCTCCACCGCCGCCGAGGATGAGACCGACCTGAACAAGGTGAGCCTGGACCTGGATTACTTCAGGGCCTTTACCAGAGGCTTCCTGGAAAGCTGTCCCAGCCTGACGGACAGGGAGGTCTCCGTACTGGCCCAGGGGGCCTATGCCATGACCATGGAGTGCGGCATACGATTCCTCACCGACTACCTGATGGGAGACAAGTATTTTGCCATAGACCGGGAGAAACACAACCTGGACCGCTGCCGCACCCAGTTCATGCTGGCAAAGGATATGGAGAGCAAATGGGATGAAATGGAAAAGGTAGTGGCGGAGGAGTATGAAAGGGTAAAGACCAAAGTGTCAGCCAAGGCCTGAATTCCAAGCGCAATACACAAAGCCCCGGGGAAAACAGAGAAGTTCCCCCGGGGTTTTGGTTTAGGCTTGATTTAGACTGTCTGAAGCGATAACAGAGAGCTCCACGGCATTGAGACGCAGTTTGCGATGCTTGTGATCCATGCGCCGCTCCAGCCGAAAGCGCACCTTCAAGCCGGCCTGAAGCTCCACATGGTGGGCGAAATCCCGGACGTTGAAGTAATAGTCGCCCCCCTGATCACGGTGGACAAAGCCGCTGTTATTATAGGGGAGGATGGCGGTGACCACGCCGGTATAAAAGAGAGAGGAGTCCTCACCTAAGTTCGGGCCGGAGACCTGAGCCGGGGCGGGAGCTGAGGAAGGCCGGGCGGCCGGAACCGGGGCGGCAGAAGACTGAGGAGCCGGAGCTTCGATGGCCGGGGCTTCGATGGCGGAGGTTGAAGGGACGGAGGCCTGCTCCGGGGCGGTTCCCTGGGCGGAGGCCGACGGCTCGCCCCAGGGGAGACTGCGGGAGGCCTCGTGAGCTTCCGCCAAAGGCGGGGAGGCGGGAGCGCAGGCCGGGATGAACCGGGCCCCGTCCAAAATGCTGTAGCCATATGCGGTGAGAAAGGCGGCGCCCCGGGAATAGCCCAGCTCCCGGCAGAGGGAGACGGCGGCAGGGTCCCAGGCCTCATGGTCCCACTGCTCCCAGATTATGCACCTGCCGTTGTAGCAGGCATCCAGCAGACGGAAAAACTCTGCAAGACGCCGGGCCAGGGGCTCCGGCTCCAGGCCGGGCAGCCACTTTGGAGATTCGTTTTCAAAACTATACATAATGAGAGCCCCCTTATTTCTGACGCTGCATGAGATATACGTCATCCGTCCCGGATATGCTTATTTCCAGCTCATCCTGAGATATGACGGTGAAGTCATATATAGGCTCGATTTCCTCCTGCCCCTGGGCATCGGTGTTGACGCCCACCATGGAGCCCTGGGCAAAGGTATAGGACTGGTAAGTGGGCAGGGAGAGGTTGGTGTTCCAGCGCAGGTTCCCGCCCTTGTTTTCCAGGGAGAAGTAGTTGCCCTTGCCATCCAGCCACAGGCCCTCCAGAAAAACATAGGCCCGCTGGGGATTTGCAAAGATATAGCGGCTGTCCAGCAGCTGGGAGTCCAGCTCGCTGCTGAGGCGCTGGAAGCAGCTGCTCAGGCCGGTACTGTGACAGAGGACAAGGACGCTGTCTTTATCCTGGATGTCGAAGGTGAGGGCAGGAACGAAGGTCCTGACGCCCTGGTCATCCAAGGTGACGGCACACAGCCGGCCGTCATAAAAATCTATGTAGTCGCAGTCCGGGATATCCAAGTCGGAGTTCCAGGAGACGGCTCCGTTTTCGTCCACGGACAGGACAAAGTAGCTGCCGTTTTCGTCCATCCACATGCCCTGGAGATAGACTGCCGCCCGGTTCATGGTCCAGAAGACATAGTCGTTATCCAGACGCTCAGGGTCAGGCTCAAGACTGTCCCGGATAAAGGTGGAGCTTTCCCCACTGTTGAGGTTTTCAATGCTTATGCTGTTCTCATCCAGCTTTTTAAAGCGGAGCAGCTGGAGCTCTTCTACACTGCCTGAGCTGCCGCTGCCGCCGGTGAGCACGCCCTCCTTCAAAACGTAGAGCTCACAGGAGGGGAGAGGAATGTTGGTCTCCCAGCGGATGAGCCCGCCGTCGCCGGGGGCGGCTGTGAGATATTCCCCAAGGCCATTGGTCCAGTAGCCATCAAGAAAGGCTATGGCGGTCTGGTCGGAATAAAATATATCAGGCTGGGAGCTTTCCACAGGCTGAGCCTCCCCGGCGCAGCCGCCAAGCAGGAGCGCCGCAAGGAGAATAAGCAAAACAGTTTTTCTCAAATAAATCACTCTCCAAAAAGGCCGCCCCAGGAAAGCGGGGCGGCCCTGTATGCCACGGAGCCGAAGGGCTCCGATCGTGACTGCGCCAAAGGACGCAGGGCTAAGTAAAAGGTAATCAGGCCTCTATGACGATGTTGGTGGAAATGCCGCCGTCCACGTACACGAAGGTGATGGTGTGAACGCCGGGCTCAAGAGCTTCCAGAACCTCAGGGGCGATGGTGACAAGGCCGTCTTCGGTAATTTCAAACTCCACTTCCTCGCCGTCGATAAGGACCTTTATAAGTTTGCCGGAATTGAGCTTGAAGCTCAGTTCTTCATTGGAGCCCTTGGTCCAGGTCTGGTCCTTGCCTTCAAGGATGTAGTAATCGCCCTGAACAGCGCTGAAGGGGACAGTCATGGATTCACCGGACTTCAGCTGCTGGCCGTTGACGACGATAACGGCGTCGCTCTTGTTGACAACAGTGCTGCCCTCGGGAACGGTGATGCCGTTGGGTGCTCTGTAGACAGTGATGACATTATCTCCGGCGTTGGCTATAAGGCCATTGACGGAGGCCATGTTGCCCTCAGAGCCTACGGCAAAGGTTCCGTCGGCGCTGATGACGGTGCTATCAACATCAACAAAGGCCGTGGGGTCTTTACTGAAGGTGCCGCCGGAAATGTCAATCTTTTGTTTTTCAGAATCGTCACCGGCATGTACAAGCCCGTTATTGTAAGTAAACTTGCCGAGATTGCCAGTGACAGAGCCGCCACTAATCTCCACTGACGGAATGGCGGTCCCACTATAACTAACAGCGTAAACATTTCCGTTCATTTTCGTATCGCCGGAGATGGTGGTTTTACTGTCGCTGCTACCATAAGACCAAGTGATAACATTTCCCTGAAGCGTGCCGCCGGTGATATCTGCGGTAGTCCAGTTTTGAATTGCTTGTTCATTGGAGATGATAGTTCCGCCGCTGACCTTTAGGTAACTGTAGTCGTCATTTTTGACGGCTATAAAGTTATCCTGCTGAATAGTGCCGCTCTTAATCTCCAGGTAAGCTTTTTCAGAATCAGAACTACCGAGGTTACGGATCAGTGACGAAAAATAACCCTTGTTCTCTACGGTTGCACCATCGATGAGCATGTAGCCTTGATTATCAATAACGTACCAGCTATTATCACCGTGATCTTTGTTTGATGTGCTGGCTTCTTTGCTTCTTGTAAAGGTGCCGCCATTGAGGTATACACTTCCATTGTTTACCAGCGCACCACGACCATGGGAGACGTTATCCACAACGCCGCCGCCTACACTGTCAATGATAGTGAGGTTGGCACCATTGGCTACGGTTATGGTGTGCTCACCGGCAGTGTTGGTCAGGGTCATTCCACCCAGGTCAATGGTGATGGTCTTGCCGCTATTAACGGTAATGCTGCCGTCGTAGTCGTCCTCCAGCACGACTGTAGCTCCCTCTGCGGCGTTATCTATGGCGTCCTGCAAGTCGGTATAACTATGAGTCACACCATTTTCATCCACCCAGCTGGCCACCACGCCGTCATCAGTGACAACGATCTGGTACTCCTGGCCGTCCACAACGACGGTCATGCTCTGGGTGCTGCTGAAGCACTCGTTGGCGGAGACGGTCCACTTTCCGCTTTCATCCTGAGCCACGGAGAAGAGAGAGTCGGCGCTGCTGCTGGCTTCGCTTATCTCTCCGTTAATGCCCAGCTCGCCCAGGATCTCGGAGAGGTCCACACTGGAATCTCCGGCCAGGACATACTGCTTGTCACCAACGGTGAACTCAACAGTGTAACCGGGCTGTGCGGGAGTCTCAGGGTCCACAGGATCGACGGGGTCCACAGGATCAACGGGGTCCACAGGATCGACGGGGTCCACAGGATCAACGGGGTCCACAGGATCGACAGGGTCCACGGGATCAACAGGGTCCACAGGATCAACGGGGTCCACAGGATCAACAGGGTCCACGGGATCAACAGGGTCCACAGGATCAACGGGGTCCACAGGATCAACGGGGTCCACAGGATCGACGGGGTCCACAGGATCGACGGGGTC
>CALWVZ010000042.1 GCA_944385125.1 uncultured Oscillospiraceae bacterium | reverse complement strand
ACGATGGAGTAGATGTTGGAGTAGTCCTTGGTGCCGAAGACCTGGGAGACCATGAGGGGGTTGCCGATGGTCAGAGGAACGAAGGCCAGGGAGAACAGAGCCACACCAACATAGAACACTGCCACATGTACGCCGCCGTCCATGACTATCATGAACACGCCTGCAGCGGCCAGGAAGCAGCAGATGCAGTTGGTGACCAGAGCACCCAGATGGTCGGTAAACCAGCCCACAACAGGTCCGCGGATAACGCCGGCAATGGACAGAATGGACAGAGCCATGGCACCGGCAGCAGCACCGATGGGAACGGTAGAGCTGTAAGCGGACAGCTGCTGGTTAAGGGAAGGAGTCAGGCAGGAGATGAAAGCCACCACGGCGATGAGGTAGAACATGGGGGTCTTGATAGCCTCGGCACGAGTCATGCCGGTGAGGACAACAGTCTCGGTCTCCTTCTTCTCAGCTTCCTTGGCGGCCTCTTCGGCGCCGTAGGCCTTCATGCCAAGGTCTTCAGGGGAGTTGCGAATGAAGAGGATAGTGAAAATGATGCTGATGGCGCCGACGATGAGGCCGCTGCGCAGACGGGCGCCCTGCCAGCCATAGGTGGAGATCCAGTTCTGGACCCAGGGGTTCCAGAAGAAGCCCAGGAGACCGGCGATGAGGCTGATCATGGCCAGAGCCATGCCCTTGCTCTTGACGAACCAGCGGTTGACCATGATGGGGTTGGCCAGATACATGAAGAAGCCGGCGGTGACACCGTAGATAACGCCGAAGAAGTTCCACTGCCAGAGGTGGGTGAAGGTAGAGGACCACAGGTAGCCGGCAATGAAGACGATGTCAACAACCAGCATCAGGATGCGGGCATTGACCTTCTGGAAGATCTTGCCGCACAGGGGCTGGAGAGCCGCTGCGACCCAGGAGAAAATGGTGGTGTACAGAGCCACCTGCTTCTGCTCCCAGCCGAACTCGGCCATAACGGGGGCGTAATACATACCTGCGGTGTTGCACAGACAGGTGATAAGGATTTGTGCGCAGCCGAAGCATCCGAGGACGATCAGCCAGGGGTTGAACTTGGAAGTTTTGGTGAGTGTGTTACTCATTTGCTTTTTATCCTCCCTTTAAATTTTATATATACTAAAGAGTTCTACTCTTTGGTATCCACTGTTTATCTGCATATCCAATCTTTACGGAAGCGAATACGGGGCGTCAGCTCAAAGGGACGCATTTCCGTGGGCGTGTCCAGGTGCAGAACAAGAGGCTGTACTTTGATATACTTGCTCCACTCAGGACGGCCGCCGCCGTTTGGATTGCCGGTTTTGCAAAAGTCGGTCCAGTAATCTGCCATGGTTACGGCCAGGTCATAGTCCTTGCCGGTGAAGGGTCTGCGGCTGCGATTGAGGGTCTCAAACTGGTACCAGAGCTCGCAGGAATGGAAGGAACCTCCGTCCTCGCCGGGAAGGCTGTGGCTGAAACAGTACATGTATACGGGCCGGCCGAAGCGCTCCATAGTCTCCGCAAAGGCAATGGCGCCGGTTTTCAGTATCTCTGCGCTGCGCACCCGCAGGTGTTCCGTAAAGCTGGAGTCGTCCCGGAGGAAATCGCACAGGGCCAGATACTCCTCGGCGTGTCCGCCGTATTCGGCCCGGACCCCGTCCAGGAAGAGCTGCCTGTCGGGACTCATATCGTACATGTGGGTCTCTTCCCCGGTGTAGCCGATGATGTAGTCCACAGGGTGCATCTCTCCGTCCAGGCAGCTGCGGCGGTTGGTCTTGGTGAAGACCCAGCCGTCCACTACATGGGAGGGGATATAGGCCCCGGCCGCTTCAGGACGGGAGGCCAGCCGAACCAGCTCCTGGGCAGGAAGCTCTCTGGCCTGGGCTATACTGTCCACGCCGAAGAGCCGCTTCAGGTCTGTCGCCGCTTCCGACTGGGCAAGGCTTGGAACACTGTTGGAAACAAAGAGGTCCCAGCCGCCGCCGCTTTGCATGGAGGCATGGCGGAACATCCCTCTGGTGAGAGGAGTGCAGCAGAGGTTCATAGTGGAGCTGCCGCCGGCGGACTCCCCGGCTACGGTTATGTTTTCCGGGTCTCCTCCAAAGGCGGCGATATTGTCCCTTACCCACTTGAGAGCCTGTATCTGGTCGAGAACGGCGTAATTTCCCGACACGTGCCGCTCATTTTCCGCATCCAGTTCCGGGTGGGTCAGCCAGCCGAAGACATTTACCCGCCAGTTGAAGGACACAAAAATCACTCCACGCTTGGCAAAACCTTCGCCGTCCACAAAGGGAAAGTGCCCCCAGCCGGTCACATTTGCGCCGCCGTGGATCCACAGAAACACCGGCAGCTTTTCATCCGGGCTTTTTGCCGGAGTCCAGACGTTGAGGTACAGGCAGTCCTCGTCTGCGTCTTCAAAGGGCTCTCCGCAGTTGAAATAATAAAAGGGATCCATACGTTCCTGGGGACATCTGCCCCGGAAACGGTCAGCCCGATAAGTGCCCTCCCAATTTTCCACGGGCTGGGGAGCTCTCCAGCGGTTCTTACCCACCGGGGGAGCGGCAAAGGGTATGCCCTTGAACACGGTTATTCTGGGGTCGTTGCCGGATACGCCCTGTACCCGGCCGTTTTCTGTGTCTGCAAAATGCATCGCCATATACCTACCCAATCCTTTCCTCAGGGGCAGCCCCCTAATCGGAGCTTAAAAGGACTCAGTCCAACTCGTCCGGGTCCACGACGACCTCGTCGATGACTCCGTCGATCTTGATCTCCTCAATGGCGGACTGGTTCTCGTTGATGACGCCCCGCAGCTCGGTGACCTTGTCGCAGAGCTTTTCAAAGCCGTGCTCCGGGGCCAGACCGTGGGCCTTGTAGTAACGCTCGCCGATCTTTGCATAGAGCTTGTTGATCTCTTCCTGGGCGTTGTGGCTGCTGAGTTTCAAAGCGGCTATTTTGCCGGTGTTCTTTGCAAACTTGCTGCCCTGCTTTACAGCGCCGTCGGCAATGCTGCTGATTTTTTCGAACAGTGCCATAATCATATCTCCTAACTTTAAAGTTGTTTTTGCTGACATTTTTATATATGCAAAATATGTGCCACAGTTTTGACAAGCTCAGAACAGATGCTCCGGAAGAGGAGGCCAGGGCCTGTCCAGCTGCTCCCGCTGCCGGGGCTCTTCGCACCCGGTCTGGCGGCTCATAAAACATTTGTGGCTTTTTATGCGCCATTGCCCGTCCCTGTCCCTGAGGACCCGCAGCTCATATCCGCCCCAGCAGTTTTCATCGGCTCTACCGTCGCTGTAGGACTTGTCGGAACGGAAGCAGGCATATACCAGCGCCTCGTCCCGGGAGAGAAAACAAATCTGCTGATTGCTGATGTGGTGGGCGCTGGTCCGTATCTGGGGCTCCAGCAGACGGGAAAATAGCCGAAATATCCTGTCCTTGCCCTGAACGCCGGGCAGAGAATCCGAGGGATAAAAACATCCGTCCAGAGTGTAGCAGGAAGCCACCCCTGCTGCGTCGCCCCGGTCAACGCAGCGGGTGTAGTGGAAAAGTATCTCGCTTATCTCCCTTTGCGCCTCCAGCCGCTCTATCCGCTGCTCCAGATCTTCTACGCCGGGCTCAGGCAGGGAACACATCCTTCCCTCACTATTTATATATTTCATCAAAAAACTCCTCCCGCATTTTCTTGACTTTCTATCTGCAAATTCCAAGCCATGTCAGGCTTGTCAAAGATGTGACACGGTGTTCAACATTGTTACACAATTAATTAACAATGTGTTCAATATCTGGCAAAGCTACCAGGCAAACTGTCCTGTTTTTGTGATAAGTTACAAAAACACTTTTATATTCGGCTGAGAAGCTGCCTGGGGGAGCTGCATGGCGGGATGAACTGCCGGATTCGGGACGGGGAAGCTCCCAACGGCGGGAGCGTCAAAGCTTTCACAACTGCGGCACGCTTTTTGCATCTATAAATATGGACAAAAAAATCAACGACAAGAGGTGCGGCAAATGAGTGAAGATAGATTCGACGTGATCATCGTCGGCGGAGGCCTGGCCGGCTCTGCGGCAGCCTATACTCTGGCAAAGGCCGGGGTGGAGGTGGCTGTTATAGAGCGAGGAAACAGCTGCGGCAGCAAGAACATGACCGGCGGCAGACTCTACGGACACAGCCTTAAAAAGCTTATTCCCGATTTTGAGCAGTGCGCCCCCCTGGAGCGCAGGATTACCAAGGAGCGTGTGTCCCTCATGAGCGCCACCGGCTCCACTACCATCGAGTTCGACAGCGGCAGCCTGGGCGGAGATACCGCATCCTACACTGTAGTGCGGGGCAGTTTCGACCAGTGGTTCGCCAAGGAGGCGGAGAGCCTGGGCGCAACCTACGTGTGCGGCATCAGAGTGGACGACCTCATCGTAAGGAACGGAAGGGTCCGGGGGATCGTAGCCGGGGATGACCGGCTGGAGGCCGATGTGGTGATACTGGCCGACGGCGTCAATTCCCTGCTGGCCCAGAAGATAGGCTTGGCAGGACCCACCAGGGCCGACAAGGTGGCCGTGGGCCTCAAGGAGGTAATCAAGCTCAGCCCCCAGCAGATGAAGGACCGCTTCGGAGCCTATGAAGACAACGGCACCGCCTGGCTCTTTGCCGGCGATCCCACTCTGGGCAGCATAGGCGGCGGCTTCCTTTATACAAATAAAGAGAGCATTTCTCTGGGCATAGTGGCCACCGTCAGCGACGTGGAGTATTCCGAGACCAGCGTTGTGCATATGCTGGACCGCTTCAAGGAGCACAGACTCATCGCCCCGCTGATAGAGGGCGGAGAGCTGCTGGAGTATTCCGCCCACCTGGTGCCGGAAGGCGGCTATGACGCAATGCCCCAGCTGTACGGCGACGGAGTGCTGGTGGCCGGCGACGCTGCGGGCATGGTACTGAATCTGGGCTACGCCGTGAGAGGCATGGACCTGGCCATTGAAGCGGGCCGTCAGGCCGCCAATGCGGTGCTCTATGCAAGGCGCAAAAACGACTACAGCAAGAAGACTCTGTCAGCCTACAAGACCGGGCTTGAAAACAGCTTCGTTCTCCAGGATATGAAGCTCTACCGCAGAGCGCCCCAGTTCATGGAAAACCGCCGGGTGTTCACCCGCTTCCCCATACTGCTGGAGGAAGTCATGCGCTCCATGTTCACTGTAGACGGCGAGAGCTCCGAAGGCATCGTGAAAAAGGTGCTGCCCGCTGTGGGCGACGCCGGCGTGGCCGCTTTGGCCAAAGATGCCATTCAGATAATCAGCGCCCTTTAAGGCTCGTAGAGGAGGATAAATATGCGCAGATGTGAAATGCTGGCGTCCCCGATAAAAGTCGGGAAGCTGACGCTGAAAAACAAAATGATGACCACCTCCATGTCCCCCTGCAGGGGCTACATAGAGGATGAGGCTCCCACCCTCCAGATGCTCAACTATATGGAGGAGCGGGCTGCCGGCGGACTGGCCCTTATGTGCCAGACCGTTCTTCCCTTCACCCGTAAGGACCGCCCTGCCGGGCTGCCCCCGGTGCACCCCCTCCCCGCCGCCTATGATGAGGACAGCCTGCCCGGGCTCTGCGCCATGGCGGAAGTGGTACACCGCCACGACTGCGTGCTGGTGGGCCAGCCCTGGTTCGTACACGACTGGAAGCCGGACGACGAAAATGTGGAGAAGCCCTGGGCTCCTTCCAATATAAATGTGAACGTGGGCCGCACCGCATGGAACGTGATGGAAAAACGGCACATAGAGATGTTCAAAAAGCAGATGGTCAACTGCGCCCTGCTGCTGCAGAAGGCCGGCTGGGACGGCGTTGAGATAATGGCCGGCGTGGGCGGCATCCTCAACCGCTTTATGTCTCCCGCTACCAACAACCGTACCGACGAGTACGGCGGAAACCTTAAAAACCGTATGCGCCTGACCGTGGAGACTATCCGTGCCGTAAGAGAGGCTACCGGGGACGACTTCCTCATAACCTGCCGCTGGTCCCCTGTGGAGTATGTGACCGGCATCAAGCCCGGCAACACCATAGACGACGCCCTGCTGATGGTCCATTATCTGGAGGATGCGGGCATAGACCTGCACAATCTCTCCGTTGGCTGGCACGAGACCAGCATTCCCCTCACTACCAAGGACATCCCCGACGGGCACTGGGCCTGGATATCCGAGAAGATAAAGACCGTGGCAACCAAGCCTGTGGCCATGGGTTACCGCAACACCGACCCTCTGGTGATGGAGAAGAATCTCCGGGAGGGCAAAATGGATATGGTGGCCGGCCTGCGCTATGACATTGCCGACCCCAATTTCCCCAAGAAGGTCATGGAGGACCGGCTGGAGGATATAAACCGCTGCATATGCTGCTGCCGCTGCATGGACGATGTGGTTAGCAGCGGAAAGCCCCTGAACTATTGCAGCGTCAACCCCCACCTGGGGGCGGAGCTCCAGAAGCCCATGTACATCCGCACCAAGAGCCCCAAGCGGGTCATGGTGGCAGGCAGCGGCCCGGGAGGCCTGGCTGCCGCACTCACAGCTTCTATCCGGGGCCATGACGTGACCATCTACGAGCGGGGCTACCGTATAGGCGGCTGTCTGACCATGAGTTCTATCTTCAGCCCCAACTACGAATATCTGCTGAAGTATTACAAGCGTCAGCTTCAAAAGCATCCCAAAATAAAGGTCAAGCTCCACACCGAGGTCACTCCGGAGCTGGTAAAGCAGGTCAAGCCCGACGCCGTGGTCATAGCCATCGGCGGCGAGCCGGTAGGCATAAGCGTGCCCGGAGCCGAGGGCGGCAATGTGGTGACTTCCCACGACTTCCTTGAAATGCTCAACGGCAGAGCCCCCAAGAAGCCCGGACTTATAAACAAGGTGCTGTGGAACTGCGGCTCTGAATTCCTGAAGTATATATATTCTCCCGCTATGGGACGGTTGGTCACCGGCATCAGCCCCTGGCCCATGGGCCACAAGATCGCCGTCATCGGCGGCGGCCTGCCCGGCTGCGAGCTGGCGCATCTGCTGATGCACAAGAACCGGGATATGGACATCATTGAAGAGCGCAAGAAGGTGGGCTTCGATGTGGGCGGCAGCTACCGCTTCCACTACACCAGCGCTTTCAAGAAGGCCAAGAACGTGGAGCTGGACCCCTTGACAAAGGTGAAGGAGATAAACAGCCGGGGCGTTCTCATGGAGAATTCCGCAGGCCAGGAGAAGTTCTACAAAGCCAATACCGTCACCGTGACCAAGGGCTTCAAGCCCAATATGGCTCTGGCCGCAGAGATAAAGAAGCTGGTGCCCGAGCTGTATGTAGTGGGCGACTGCATTAACCCCGCCCGCATGGCCGACGCCACCAAGGCCGGATATATCGCCGGCTGCAAGCTGTAAGGAGCAAGGCGTTTTATGAGCGAAAAGGATGTAGTTTATATAGAAAAAAACGGCCCTGTGGCTTACGTGGTATTAAATCAACCCCGTAAGAAAAACGCCATCAGCGCCGTGATGATGGACATGCTGACCAGAGCTCTGGACCAGCTGGAGAACGACGATGAGGTCAAGGTCATCGCCCTCAGGGGCGAGGGGGACAACTTCTGCGCCGGCGGGGACCTGGACCAGCCGGGCCCCAAGCCCATGACCGCCGAGTTCTCCCGCCAGAGCCTGCGCAGATACATCCGGGCCACCAAGGAGATACGCAATATCAGCAAGCCGGTGGTGGCTCTGGTAAAGGGCTACGCCGTAGGCGGAGCCGTGAGCCTGATGCTGGCCTGCGACCTGGTGTGCATAGAGGAGAACAGCAAGGTGCTTCCCAACTTCTGCAAGATAGGTCTTGCCACGGAGATGGGCCTTGCCTATACGCTGCCCGCCGTGGTGGGCCCCCAGAAGGCCAAGGAGATACTCTTCTTTGGCGAGAGGCTCAGCGCAGCCGATTGCCTGAACCTGGGAATAGCAAACCGGGTATTTCCAGCTGAAAGTTTTGAGGACCAGGCCCGGGAGTTCTTGGAGAAGCTGGCCGCCATGCCTAACCTGTCCCTGCGTGTTACCAAGGGGATAATGAACAGCGCCATGGACAGCGGCCTGGCCGCAGTAATGGAGGCGGAGAGCATCGGCTCCCCCTTCTGCTCCCAGGGAGAGGACTTCAAAGCGGTCTCAGCCAGATTCCAAAAGAAATGAATCGGGTGTAAGCATGTTTTATCAAAATATCAGCGAGCCCTTTCTGCTCTCGGTGCGCCGCTTTCCCGACAAGACCGCACTGATATTCGAGGGACAGCGTCTCAGCTACAGCCAGGCCAACTCCAGGATAAACCGTATAGCCAACGGTCTTGTTTCCCTGGGAGTGAAGCCGGGGGACAAGGTTGCTTTCCTGTTCCCCAATTGCATGGAGATCGTTTTGATCTACTATGCCATACAGAAAATAGGAGCTGTGGCGGTACCTTTGAATTTCCGGCTCATTCCCAGAGAGATCGCACTGCTTACGGACAGGAGCGACAGTTCGCTACTGGTATATTCCGCAGATTTTGCCGAAAAGGTGGAGCAGGCCGGACTGAAAGAGGACTGCATAAAGCTGTGCAGCCGCAAGGACTGCGGCTCTGCGTACTCTCTGGAAGAGATGGAGGCGCAGCAGCCGGATACTGAGCCGGAGCTCTTCAAAGATGAAAACGCCGTTTCCCGCATACAGTTCACCGGCGGAAGTACCGGCGTCCCAAAGGGTGTGATGCGTACCCATTCCCAGGACCTGTGCGAGCTGATGGGGGAGATGCTCTACTGCAAGCTGGGCTCCAATTCGGACAATGTGGTGATGATACAGTGCCCCCTGGAGCACCACGGCGGTCACAGCTGGTTTACCGCCACTTTGTCTTCCGGCGCAAGCCTTATCATCTGCTCGGCATATGACCCGGAAAAGATCCTGGACAATATAGAAAAGGAGCGGGTCAGCTATATGCTGCTGCTGCCGCCCACCACCTATATGCGCCTGTGCGAATATCCGGGCACGGCGGGCAGGGACCTGAGCAGCGTTAAAGTGGCCCAGTCCGCAGCCGGAGGAACTACCCCGGAGATAGTGGCCAGGATGAAGAGCACCTTCCCCAATGCGGAGATATATTACGGTTGGGGCCAGACCGAGAGCGGCCTGGGCAGCAGCCTGGTATTGGACGAGGCCTGGGAGGCCCGGGGGGACAGCGGCTGCTGTGTAGGCAGACCGATGCCCTTTACGGAGATGAAGATCGTAGATGAGAACTGGAAGCAGCTGCCCGACGGAGAGCCGGGGGAGCTGGCGGTCCGTTCTCCCGCCTGCATGAAAGGTTATTACGGCCAGCCGGAACTTACGGCAAAACTCATGGGCCCGGAGGGCTGGATGCTCACAGGGGACATAATGTACAGGGACCGGCGGGGTTATTTCTACATGCTGTCCCGAAAGAAAAACGTCATCAAATCCGGCGGGGAGAACGTCTTCTGTGAAGATGTGGAAAATGTTATCAAGATGCATCCGGCAGTTCAGGAATGCGTTGTGCTGGGAGTTCCCGACCAGCGGCTGGACGAGGCGGTAATGGCCGTGGTACAACTGAAAGAGGGAAGGACCCTCACTCTTTCGGAGCTTCAGGAACACTGCAAAAAATACCTGGCCAGTTATAAAAAGCCCCTGTACCTGGAGACGGTGGAGAGCCTGAACATGGATGACGCAGGAAAGATACGCAGAGAGAACATCCGCAAAATAATTGAAGGCAGAAGCTAATTTTAAACATTGACTGAAAAGGAGAAGGCACTATGGATTTCAGACTTACCGAGGAACAGGAACTGCTGCTGGAGAGCGTTGACGACCTGATGGAGCGCTACGGCACCGAGCAGTATTTCAAAGAGTGCGACGAGGCCCACGTATGGCCCAAGGAGTTTACCGATGCTCTCCTGGAGGGCGGCTTCCAGATGCTTGGCGTGGATGAGAAGTTCGGCGGTACACCCGTGGACGTTCAGACTTTGATGCTGGTTTCCGAGCGCATCTGCAAAAACGGCGCTCCCATCTATGTCTACGGAAACCTCTGCGCTCTCAAGGATATGACCGAGTTCGGCACCGCAGAGCAGCAGGAGCAGTGCTTTGCAGAAGTCATGGCGGGCAATCCCGGTTTTGTTCTGGGCTTCACCGAGCCCGGCGCCGGCTCCGACAGTTCCGCTCTGGCTACCACCTATCAGCGCCGCAACGGCAAGGTGTATTTAAACGGCAACAAGTCCTTCATGACCAATGCCGTCAACTGCAAATATATGCTCTGCGTTGCCCGCAACGCCGATGACGACCCCAGCCTGAAGGAGAATCGCTCTCGCTTTTCTATGTGGTGGGTACAGCTCCATGACGACGAGGGCAATCTCATGCCCGGTGTGACCATGGAGCCCCTGGAGAAGATAGGCTGGAACATGGGCAACACCTGTGAGCTGCATCTCCAGGATGTGGAGCTGGAGGAGAAGGACCTGGTGGGCGTTGAGGGCAACGGCTTCATGCAGGCCATGGTGAACTTTGAGGTGGAGCGGCTGATAGCCTGCGCCCAGTCTCTGGGCGCCGCCGAGTGCGCCTATGAGGACGCTGTGCGCTATGCTACCCAGCGTATCCAGTTCGGCAGACCCATAGGAGCAAACCAGCTCATCCAGGAGCACATCACCGAGATGTACATGAAGATAGAGAATATGCGCAACTGGGTGTACAAGACCGCTTGGAAGATAGACAACGGCGAGAGCGTGCAGATAGACTCCGCCGTGGCCAAGCTCTACTGCGGCCGGGCCGCCTTTGAGGTCTGCGACACTGCAATGCAAGTCATGGGCGGTATTGGCTACACCAAGGACTGCCGCATCTCCCGGCTGTGGAGGGACCAGAGAGTTTACCGTATCGGCGCCGGTACCGATGAAATAATGATACACATTGCCGGACGCGCAATTCAGAAGCAGTACAAATAAATTAGGAGGAGAGCTGATATGAAGGACATTATCAATGACCTTATCGCCGAGCAGTCCCAGGTGGACAGCCTGCTGGACGGACTGACTGAGGAACAGTGGAAGCTGCCCCTGGAGGGCTGCAAGCCCTGGATCCTCCAGGATGCCGTGAACCACATTGCCTTCTTCGACTATGCTGCCAACCGGCTCATGGACCACGAGTTCAAGGACCTGCTGGACGGTCTGGACGCAGAGGCGCAGCAGGACGAGGACTATGTTCCCCACGCTTTCCGCCATTACACCGGGGCGGAGACGCTCCAGTGGTGGCGCCAGGAGCGCACCAAGATGGTGTACAAGTTCATGAACAAGGACCCCAAGGAGCGCATACCCTGGGCTCCCGGCATGCCTATGAGCGCAAAGAGCCTGTGCTCTGCAAGGCTTATGGAGCTCTGGGCCCACTCCGTGGACATTTATGACGCACTGGGCCTTGACGTGGTGGTGAAGGACAGAATAAAGAGCGTGCTGTTCTTGTCCTGGCAGGCCCGTCCCTTTGCCTACAGCATAAACGGCCTGAAGCTGCCTGAAACTCCCATGTACCTGGAGCTGGCTCTGCCCTCCGGCGAGATATGGACCAAGGGCGATCCTCAGGCGGAAAACTACATCAAGGGCTCTGCCAAGGAATGGGCCATGGTCTCCGTCCGCCGCCGTAACTGGATGGACACCTCCCTGGAGGTAGTGGGCGAAGAGGCTCGCCGTTATGCCTCCGTGGTGCAGTGCTATGCCGGAGCAGCAGACAGCGCCCCCGAAGCCAAGCACCAGAGATAAGGAGCGCAGCCAATGAAAAGAATCAGCGTAGAGGACAAGCTGGGTAAGACCAAGTTCGTGGTGGATGAGAGCAAGAGCCACATCATCATAGACAAGGATTACCTGGACAAGGAAGAGGCGAAGCGCCTGTGCAATGTCTGCCCCGCCGGCCTTTACAAGCTGGACGAGCAGGGAAACCTGAGCTTCAGCTATCTGGGCTGCCTGGAGTGCGGCACTTGCCGGGCACTCAGCCTCGGAAAAATCGTCACTGAGTGGAATTACCCGGACAACGGATACGGAGTCTCCTTCCGCATGGGATGAGAACCGCATAAGTACGGCACATAAAAATTTAATTTTAAATGTGAAGAGAGAAGAGTGACTAAATGAGTGAAGCGATCACTAAAGTACGCAACAAAAATCTGAGCTACTACATCAATTCCGCCATAGGCGTGTGCATCATGCTGTTTTTCGGATACCTGCCCACATTCTCCACTGTCACCCCCATGGGCATGAAGATACTGGGTATATACATAGGCCTGCTGTACCTCTGGTCTACAGTTGACCTGATATGGCCCAGCCTTCTGGGTTTGATCGTCACCGGCTTTTCCGGCTATAACAGCGTCAGCGGACTGCTGTCTGCCGGTTGGGGCGACGGTACCAACGTGTACATTTGGCTTATCTGCCTCTTTGCTTACTTTATCACCAAGTCCGGCGTGTCCGACAATATCGTTCGGGGCATCATGTCCCTGAAGATATCCAAGGGACGTCCCTGGATGGTGTCCTTCCTGTTCTTCACCGCCGCCTACGCTGTGGGCGCCCTGGTGAGCATGACCCCTGCCTGCCTTATCGTTTGGGCCTTCTTCCAGAAGTTCGCTAAGGAAATGAACTACAAGAAGGGCGACAAATACGTATCCTTCATGATAGTCGGTATCGCCCTTGCCGGTCTGATGGGCTTTACCCTCTTTAACTTCCGCGTTCCCGGCAGCATTCTCATAGGCTATATTGAAGCCGCCGGCGGCCATGTCAGCTTCGTCGGTTACTCCGTCACTGCTTTCATCGTTGGCTATGGCGCCCTTGTATTCTACACCATGCTGGGCAAGTTCATCATTCGCCCCGATGTGGAGCGCATCAAGTCCGGCTATACCTTTGAGGGCGGCGAAAAGATGAGCTCCTACCAGAAGCAGCTTCTGGGCATCACTGTTGCTCTTATCGTGGTGTTTGTAATCCAGAGCCTCTTCCCCACCAGCACAGTGGGCCAGTTCCTTACCACCCTGGGCACCTCCGGCATCGTGCTGGTGTTCCTGATGGTCATGGGCTTTATCAAGCGCAAGGACGGCAGCTTCTTTGCCGACCTGCTGGACGGCACCAAGAACGGCGTTCCCTGGCCTGTGTTCTACCTGCTGACCATAGGCATGCCTCTGGCCTTTGCAATGACCGACGAAAGCCTGGGTATCCAGCCCATGCTCTCCGGCGTGTTTGACAGCATCCTGGGCGGCGGCGTATCCGGCCTGTTTGTGTTCGTGATCTTCATCACCTTCCTTTCCGCCTTCTCCACCCAGTTCCTTCTCAACCAGATACCCGGCATGGTCATCTTCCCCATAGCCAGCGCCTACTGCGCCACCCTGAATGTTGACCCCGGCATGCTGGCCTGCATGATAACCGTCTGCGCCAACTCCTCCATCATCCTGCCCTCCGCCAACCCCATTGCCGGCGTTATGCATGGTATGTCCGACTGGATATCCCCCAAGGAGATCTACAAATACTCCATCCCCCTGGTCATCTCCGTGTGGCTGCTGTCTGTAGTGGTGTGGCTGGTATTCGGCAACTTCTTCTTCAACCTCTTCGGCTGATGGAAAGGACATGACGATGATAAACAGTCCAAAGCCAGAATTCGGACTTTTGTCCGGGCTCAGAGTTATAATGATCGGCCTGTCAGTGGCCGCACCTTTTGCCGGCGAGCTCTATGCCGAGCATGGAGCAGACGTGATCTGGATAGAAAATCCAAAGGCTGTTGACTCTGCCAGAGTCGCCCGAAAGGGCGGCTCCTGGCAGCAGGACAGACGCAATATGCGCAGCCTTACCATGAACTACCGCAGCGAGAAGGGGAGAGAAGCTTTCCTCCGCCTTATCGCAAGCACCGACGTGCTTATCGAAGCCTCCGTAGGCGGAAGTTTTGCCAGAGCCGGCCTCTCTGACGAGACCCTTTGGCAGGCCAACCCTGGCCTGATCATCGCCCATATCTCCGGCTTCGGCCAGACCGGCGATCCCAACTATGTTAAACGGGCATCCTACGACCCCATTGCCCAGGCCTTTGGCTGCGTAATGCGTATGAACGGAGTTGAGGGACTGCCTTCTATGCCGGCCATGCCTTTCCCCGGCGACTATTCCGCCGCCTTTTATGCCTTCGGCATGAGCCTGGCCGCCCTGTATAAGCGGCAGCAGACCGGCAAGGGCGAGAGCATTGACATCGCCCAGTATGAGCTGATGATGCGCCTGCAGGCGAATTATCCCACGGACTATCTGCGCTACGGCCTGGACTATGTGAAGGAAGGCCCCCACAGCCTTATCTGCGCCGGCTACGGCACCTACAAATGCGCCGACGGCAACGAGATATACACCCTCTTCCTTGGCGCAGGGGCCGTGGAGCGGGGCCTGGGCGTGCTGGGGCTGGAGTACGGCAGCGAGGACTTTCCCGCCGGCTCTACGCTGGTGCCCATAAACACTCCCGCCGGAGACAAGCTGGAGGCGGCCCTTGAACGCTATGTTTCCAGCCATACCGCCCAGGAAGTGGAGGCGGCTTTCTGCGCTGCCCGGGTGCCCTGCTCCCGGCTGATGAACTACGAGCAGGCCAAAGTCAACCCCCAGTATATGGCCCGGGAAGTCTTCACCACCTGGACCGCCGCCGACGGCAAGACCCTCATCCCCGGCGTCAATGTAATGCCCAAGCTGGCCAACTACCCCGGTCAGGTTTGGCGCGGCGCTCCAAATGTGGGCATGGACAATGAGGACATCCTCTCCGAACTGGGCTATTCCCAGCAGGAGATAGACGACATGTACCAACAGGGACTCCTTGACCGCAAGGAGTATTTCGAACCCTGAAACAATACGTTTATGAAAAGGAGACAAGAGCATGAAACACAGTGAAATGCCGGTATTCGGCAATATGCAGGGCGTGCGGGTGGTTGGCACCGGCACCAGCATAGCCGGCCCCGTGGCTTGCAGCCTCTTCGCCGAGCAGGGCGCCGACGTAATCCAGATCGAGAGCACCAAGGCCAAGGATATGGTCCGCTCCATCGGCGATATCTGGTCCGCAGAGCACCGCAACAACCGCACCATAGCCCTGAACATCCGCTCCCAGGAGGGAGAGGAAGTCCTGAGACGCCTGCTGAAAGAGACCGATATACTTATAGAGGGCTCCAAGGGCGGCACCTGGGACAGATGGGGCCTCAGTGATGAAGTGCTGTGGGAGATAAAGCCCGACCTGGTCATCGTTCACATCTCCGGCTACGGCCAGACCGGCGACCCCGAGTATGTAAACCGGGGCTCCTACGACCCCATAGGCCAGGCCTTCTCCGGCTTCATGGTAGTGCAGGGCGAGCCTGCACCCCGGCCCCCCGTGCCTGTAAAGCCCTATACCTGCGACTATATAACCGCCGTCTTTGCATCCTGGTCCGCTGCCGTTGCTCTCTTCAGAGCCCGCCAGACCGGCAAGGGCGAGAGCGTGGACGTGGCCCAGTACGAGGTCATGGTGCGCATCCAGGCCGACTACCTCACCAACGGCCTTAACTATGGTATCCAGGCTCCCCGTATGGGTATTTACGGCAACTCCGTGTGCGCACTGCCCAACGTGCAGATCTGCGGCGACGGCAACTATGTTATGACCGCTATCGGCGGCGTTTCCAACTTTGTAAAGCTGGAGAAGCTGCTGGGCCTGGAGGGTGACCCGGACTTTGCCGAGCCCCACGCCGTCATCAACAAGAGCGACGGACCCAGGGCCGAGAAGATAGTGGAGGCTATGAACAAGTACTGCATGGCCCGCACTGCCGAGCAGGTCAACGATGAGTTCAACGCTCTCAAGCTGCCTTGCAGCGTTATCATGACCTATGAGATGATGAAGAACAACTCTCACTATCAGGCAAGAGGCACCTTCACCACCTGGCATGACGACAACAAGGA
>CALWVZ010000041.1 GCA_944385125.1 uncultured Oscillospiraceae bacterium | reverse complement strand
GCGATGAGGTCAACACACTGGACAAGTTCCTGGCTTTATCTTAAACGACGAGACTTATCTGCGGCAGCGGATAGGTCTCGCCTTTTTTGCCCCTGCCGCCGGAACAACAAGGGAGGACAAATCAAGTGAGCTTTATCGAACTTTTTCTCATTGCCGTGGGCCTGTCCATGGACGCCTTTGCCATCGCCATATGCAAGGGTCTGTCGGTGCAGCAGCTTCGGCTGAAGCACATGGTGATAACCGGGCTCTGGTTCGGCGGCTCCCAGGCAGTCATGCCCCTGATAGGCTATTTCCTGGGCAGCAGCTTCTATTCCCTCATCGCCGGAGTGGACCACTGGATATCCTTCGGCCTGCTGCTCATCATCGGCATAAACATGATAAGAGAGTCCCGGGAACTGAGCTGCCCCGTGGACGCCAGCTTCAGCCCCAGGGTGATGTTCCCCCTAGCCATAGCCGACAGCATTGACGCTCTGGCAGTGGGCGTTACCTTTGCCTTCCAGGAGGTGTCCATCCTCCCCGCAGTGGCCCTCATCGGCCTGACCACCTTCCTGCTCTCCTGCGCCGGGGTGAAGATAGGCAACGTGTTCGGCTCGAAGTACAAGTCCAAGGCGGAGCTGGCCGGGGGCATAGTGCTCATTGCCATAGGCTGCACCGTGCTGCTGCGGGACCTTGGCGTCATGGGTTGAGAACAGTTTCCCGGAGGTATTGCAATGGCAGGACTTATACACATATACTGCGGCGAGGGCAAGGGCAAGACCAGCGCCGCCCTGGGCCTGGCCCTGAGGGCCGCAGGGGCGGGCATGCAGGCGCTCTTTGTCCAGTTTTTGAAAGACGGCAGTTCCTCGGAGATAGCCCTGCTGGACAGGCTGGGCATGGAGACCGCCTGCTGCCCCCACCTACGGAAGTTCGTCTTTCAGATGAGCGAGGCGGAAAGACTTCAGGCCGGGGAGGAATACTCCCGCCTCCTGACCGCTGCCATAAGCCGCTGCCGGGAGGAGGGCTTCGGACTTTTGGTCCTGGATGAAGTTCTCCCCGCCTGTAACCTGGGTCTGGTGTCGGAGACCGCCCTGGCTGACTTTCTCCGCAGCAAGCCCCGGGATCTGGAAGTTGCCCTCACCGGCCGGGAGCCCTCCCCCGCCCTGCTGGAGCTGGCGGACTATGTGACGGAGATGAAAAAGCACAAGCACCCCTATGACCGGGGTCTCCAGGCCCGGAAGGGCATTGAGTTTTAAAAAAGGAAACACAGTTTCTTTGAGGACTTTCTCCATTTGTCGGCGTGAAAGTCCTTTTTGTTCCCGAAGAAAGTTTACGGCATATGTCAAAAACAGTTATTGACATATGCCGTTTATTCTGCTATCTTAAAATTGTAAATGACATATGCCGTAAACTCTCCTGCGGGGCCGGACGCCCCGGCGGCACACAGGAGGTGATAGCTTGCCAAGACCCAGAAAATGCCGACGGGTCTGCCGCCTGCCGGAGAACGAGGGCTTCCAGCCCCTAGGCCCAGGAGCCGCCGAAACGCCGGTGATACTGAATGTGGACGAGTATGAGGCTCTCCGGCTCATAGACCTGGAAGACCTGTCCCAGGAGGAGTGCGGGGAATACATGGGCATAGCCCGCACCACCGTCCAGCAGATATACGGCTCCGCCCGGAAGAAGCTGGCCCGGGCCCTGGTGGAAGGTCTGCCCCTGCGGATAGCGGGAGGGGACTTCAGCCTTTGCGACGGCACGGAGCAGCGCTGTTGCCGCAGGAGCTGCCACCGGCGGCAGGCCGGAAATTTGAAGAATGTGGAAGATTTTCAACAGGGAGGTAACGAAAATGAAAATAGCCCTGCCCCTTGACGAGGACAGGCTCAGCGTCTGCCCGGTGCTGGCCAGAGCCCCCTATTTCCTCTTCAGCGCCGGAGGAGAAGAGAGCATAGAGGAAAATCCCGCAGCCCAGGCCCAGGGCGGGGCGGGGATGCAGGCAGCCCAGTTCCTGGTGGACCGGGGCGTGACCGTCCTTATCACCCCCCGCTGTGGGGAGAATGCAGCGGAGGTCTTCAAGGCCGCCGGCATGGAGATATTCAAAAGCGCAAACAAGGCGGCGGCGGACGACCTGGCCGCCTATATGGAGGGGAAGCTGGAAGCGCTCAATCACTTCCACGGCGGCTTCCACGGCATAAGATGAAGATAGCCTGTCTGAGCGGCAAGGGCGGGGCCGGCAAGACCTTTGCGGCTGTGAACCTGGCCGCCGTGGCCGGGGAATGCTGCTATGTGGACTGCGACGTGGAGGAGCCCAACGGCCGTCTCTTTCTAAAGCCGGAGGGGCTGGAGACTCTCCCCGTCTCTAGCCTGCTGCCGGGATTTGACCCTGGGCTCTGCACCGGCTGCAAGAAATGCGTGGACTTCTGCCGCTTCCACGCTCTGGTGTATGTGAAGGGCAAACCCATGGTCTTTTCCGAAGTCTGTCACAGCTGCGGCGGTTGCTACCTGGTGTGCCCAACAGGGGCCGTCAGAGAAGAGCCCCGGACCATTGGAATGCTGGAGCTGGGCCGCCACGGGGATGTCAGCGTCATCACCGGGGTGCTGGACCCCGGGGAAGCCTCCGGCATCCCCCTAATCCGGGAGGCGGTAAAGCGGGCCAAGGGTCTGAGCATCCTGGACTGTCCCCCCGGCAGCGCCTGCCCGGTGATGGAGAGCGCCATGGACGCCGACTACTGCCTGCTGGTGGCGGAGCCCACCGCCTTCGGCCTGCACAATTTCAAGATGGTGTATGAACTGGCAAGCCTGCTGGGGAAAGAGTGCGGGGTGCTCATCAACAAGCAGGACGCCCCCTATGGGCCTCTGGAGGACTTCTGCCGGGAGGCGGGGCTACCGATCCTGGAGCGCATCCCCTTTGACCGGGAGGCGGCGGAGTGCATAGCTGCCGGGGAGATAGCGGCGGAAAAGCTGCCCCGCTACCGGGAGCTCTTCACCCGGCTTCTGGAAAAGATAGGAGGCGGGCTATGAAAAAACTGCTGATACTCAGCGGCAAGGGTGGCACCGGCAAGACCACCGTGGCCGCCGCCTTTGCCAGCTTTTCCGGGGCAAGAGCCCTGGCGGACTGCGACGTGGACGCCCCCAACCTGCACCTGGTCTTCGGGGAGCTGCCTACGCCCCGGTCGACGGACTTCATGGGCGGGGACAAGGCCCGGGTGAACGTGGAAAAGTGCCTGGGCTGCGGCAAATGCCTGGAGCACTGCCGCTTCGGCGCCCTGTCCTTTGCCGGAGACAAGGCCGTTGTGAACGAATACGCCTGCGAGGGCTGCGGTGTCTGCGCCCAGGTGTGCCCCGCCGGGGCCGTCACCCTGCTGCCGGACCTGGCGGGAAGGCAGGAGCTGTACCAGGGGGAGCGGGTGTTCTCCACGGCCATGCTGAAAATGGGCCGGGGCAACTCCGGCAAGCTGGTGACCAAGGTGAAGCTGGACCTGCTGAAGTACGCACCGAACTGTCCTCTGGCCATAGTGGACGGCTCCCCGGGTATAGGCTGCCCGGTGATAGCCTCGGTGGGCGGCATGGACCTGGTGCTGGTGGTGGCGGAGCCCAGCCCCTCGGGCATAAGCGACCTGGAGCGCCTGGTGAAGACGGCGGAGAGCTTCCGGGTGAAGCTGGCCGTGTGCGTCAACCGCTGGGACATGAGCCCGGAGAACACGGAAAAGATAGAGGCCTTCTGCCTCCGGCAGGGCCTTCCCTTCCTGGGCCGCCTGCCCTATGACAAAAGCGCCTCCCTGGCCATAAACCGGGGCCTCAGCGTGGCGGATGTGGACTGCCCTTTGAGGGAGGCCCTGAAAGAGCTGTACGGCAAGGCCCTGGTATTGCTGGAGCTCGGCAAAAATTGAAATAAGAACAAATATTTATAAGGAGCGATAAGAAATGAAAATAGCGGTTTCCTGCAACGGCACTCAGATCTGGCCCCACTTCGGCCACTGCGAGAACTTCATGATCTACGAGGCGGAAAACGGCCTTATCCAGTCCGAGACCACCGTCCCCAATCCCGGCCACCGTCCCGGCTTCCTGCCTAATTTTCTGGCGGACATGGGCGTGGAGGTGATAATCTCCGGCGGCATGGGCGGCGGCGCCGTGGACATCTTCAACGAGCGGAAGGTGGAGGTCATCCTGGGCGCCCAGGGCGAGGCCCGCAGCGCCGTGGAGGCCTATCTCCGGGGCGAGCTGGAGTCCACCGGCTCCGTCTGCCACGAGCATGAGCACGCCCATGAGTGCATCGAGCGCTAAGGTATTTACGCCCCTCTCTTCCCGCAAGAAGAGAGGGGCGTAGAAATTTCATGCATATACTCTAAATGATATGCGCTCGGCTTAGCGTGCGTTTTATTTCAGCTTTTTTCCACTCTTTTTCACATTCCTCGCCAACCAACATTGTCCATGCCCTGAGCGCAAAGCCTCCCTCTCGTCAGGCAGACTTGTATATTGCCTGATGAAAGGGATGCTTTGATTTTGAACTGCACCCCATTTGTTAGACAGTATGGTATACTGGATAACAAGTGGGGTGCAGTTCATGAACCGGGTTGCGCTGCTTTCTCTAAGTTGACTTATTATTGTTTTTGTTAAACAGTGAGATTTCGGCAGGGTTGCGAATGGAAAGCATAACTCCTTCCGCATCCCAGCTGCTCAATTGTTTTTCTGCTACAGAGCATTTTTGGACAGTTCAAGGCCCCGGTTTTGAGCTCAGCTCAAAACCGGGGCCTGCTTTTTTAAAACGGAATGCTGGAAACCTCGTCTTCCGGGGTTTCCGGCCAGCTTACGTCCTCCAGTTCCTCCATCCCCGGTTCGATCTCAACCGGGCAATATTCGTACTCCGGCAAGCCGGTCTCCGGGTCAATGCAGAAATCGAAGATGCCCAGCCGGAAAGCCGTGTGGGTTATATCGTCGTGGCCTCCGTGCTTGCAGATGTATGTATGCAGCTCTATTTCACTTTGCAAAATGTCCGCCACAGCCTGCTTGTCCAGGTCTTTTTCAAAGTCGTCTCCCTCAAACAGGAACAGCTCTGTCCCCGCCTCGGCCACCTGGGCGCACTGCTCCCGGGTGAGAGAGGCATAGCCCAGGTCCCAGGTGCAGCCTGTATCCAGGGTGCAGACTCTCTTGACTTTCAGACCATAATTCTCATAGTAGTCCCAGGCCAGGCTCAGCGCAGTGTAGCAGCCGTTGCTGGAGCCGATAACCGACAGGTCGTGAACTATAGTGCCGCACTCATAGGCTATCTGGCGCAGCACATCCCACTGCATTTCGTTTCTCCAGCCTATGTGCCGGATTCCCGATTCGTTGGTAAACACTATGATCGCATTGGGAAAATACTTCTCAAAATACCTGTACACACCATAGTACCAGAGATAGTCCCCGCTGTCTCCCCCTCCCGCATAGTACTGGATGAAGGATGTGGTCTCGTCCACCGTGTCCGGGACATAGACCAGGCCGCGGAACTTCCAGCCGTCTGTATACCGGCCGTAGCTGGAGATATCATACATCTTGCCCTGGGGGAAGCTCTCCTCCAGATATTCCGGGGCGATTATATTCGGTCCAAACTCCGGCTCATCCGCAATATATCCCCGCACATAATCCGCCAGCTCTTTGCTGTCTTCAAAGTCCCCCAGCTCTTTCAGCAGGGCCGTTCCCTCCTGGAAGTTCCGGCTATACAGCAGCCTTTTGGCGGCGGCATAGTCCTCTCCTTTTTTCTCCAGCCGGAGCCTGGCCTCCTCCTCTTCCATGCGCCGGGCCGCCTCTGCGGCCGCCGCAAGCTGCGCTTGCTCCTCGGCCTCCCTCTCCCGGGCCCTGTCTTCCGCCGCAGGCAGAAGGATAAGGAGCAGGCCGGCCAGGGCCGCAGCGCAGAAGAGCGCCGCCTTTATCTTTTTAGCTTTACCCACACGTCTCACCGCCAAAACCGTCCCCAGCGTCTCCGGGAGCCGTGGGAGGCGAGCCTCTCTGTCAGGCTCGTCCCCCGGCCTTCGTCTTTTCCTCGGAGGTAAGGAGAATGAATTTGTTGTTGTACAGTATCTGCATGTATTTTACCAGCCGCTCATATAGGGGTTCGGCGTCCTCGCCGAAGCGTTCCCTGAACTCCAGGGCCAGCACGCCCACACTTTTGCTGCCGTCAATGCTCTTCCAGATAAAGCTGCCGTACTCGTCCAGAGCGATATGGCTGACTCTGGGAGCGTGAAAAAATTTCTGGGCCACGGCGGCATAGAAGCCCCGGTGGACCATGTGTATGGTCACTCTTCCCTCCCCGTCCTGGCTCCAGGTATTCCGAGGATTTATGGCCGGGACAAAGTCCAGATAGTTCCTGCTTTTTTTCAATGGCATAAGCCCTCTCCTCCCGGGCAGCCGGCGGTGTTCACTTTCCGCTCCCTCTGTTCTCTTTTACGGCCGCCCTGTAGATGAGCAGCAGAATGAATGCAAAGCATATAAGGCCGCCGATGCTGCCGATACTGAATTTGGAGCTGAGGTCTATGGCGTTGCTCACATAGAGCTCGGCCCCCTCTGCGCTCAGGCCGATGGGTATGATCGCCAGCACAGCCAGAAGTATGCCCACGATGCCCTCGCCGGCGATAAGGCCGGAGGAGTAGAGCACGCCGGACTGGATGACTCTGTTCTTGTCCTTATCCGAGCCGTAGCTGCGCCTCTCCAGGAACCAGCGCAGCAGGCCGCCCAGCATCATGGGGGCGGACAGATATATAGGCAGGTACAATCCGATGGCAAAGGGCAGCACCGGGATACCCAGCACTTCCACCACGACGGCAATGAACACGCCTACCAGCACCATGTTCCAGGGCAGGTCGCCGCCCATGACTCCCTCAACTATCATCTTCATCAGTATAGCCTGGGGAGCCGGCAGATCGTTGGAGCCGTAGCCGCCCCAGGCCTTGCTCAGCAGGTACAGAATGGCCCCGATAGCTACGGCGGATACGGCCACGCCAATTAGTTCGCCTATCTGCTGCTTTTTGGGCGTGGCTCCTATCAGGAAGCCGGTCTTCAGGTCCTGGGAGGTATCGCCGGCTATGGCGGCAATGACGCATATGATGCCGCCGATGACTATGGCGGCGGTCATGCCCGCTATGCCGTCGGTGCCGGTTGCCTTCAGCAGCAGGGTGGCTATAAGCAGGGTGGCAATGGCCATGCCGGACACAGGATTGTTTGAGGAGCCTATGAGACCCACCATCCTGGAGGACACGGTGGCAAAGAAGAAGCCGAAGACTATGACTATCAGCGCCGAGAAGAAATTCAGGGGAACAGCGGGCAGCAGCCACATCACCAGGGCCACTATCAGCACGCCCAGCAGCACCGTTTTCATGGAGATATCCTGCTGCGTGCGCAGGGTGGAGCCGGCATTGCGGCCTTTGCCGTAGTCGCTCATGGCGTCCCTGAAGGTGCGGATAATAAGGGGGAGGGACTTGATAAGGCTCAGCACGCCGCCGCAGGCCACGGCCCCGGCGCCTACGTAGCGCAGGTAGTTGCCCCACAGCCCGGAAACCCCCTTTTCCGCTATCAGCTGGCTGACGGTCATATCGGTGACAGGGAACATGATGGTGTCCCCGCCGAAGAGGGCGATCACCGGCAGGATGACGAACCAGCCCAGCATACCTCCCGCAAAGAGGTAGGAGGAGACCTTCACCCCGCATATGTAGCCCACGCCTGCCAGGGCTGGCAGCACGTCTATACCGATGCCGGCTCCCTTGTAGGCCCGGATGTCATAGGTGATCTCGCTGGGGAAGATCTTCAGGCCGTCGGCAACGAACTTGTATATGGCAGCCACTCCCAAGCCGGTGAACACAGTGGAGGCCTTGCCGCCTCCCTCCTCGCCGGCTATGAGCACCTCGGCGCAGGCCTGGCCCTCAGGATAGCTGAGATTCCCGTGCTCTTTGAAGATAAGGGCGCTGCGCAGGGGTATCATCATGAGGACTCCCAGCACGCCGCCGCACAGGGCTATCAGGCCTATCTCCACCAGGGAGGGCACATCGCACAGCCCCTCGGAGGCCCACATGAACAGGGCCGGCAGAGTAAAGATGGCTCCTGCCGCCAGAGACTCGCCGGCAGAGCCGATGGTCTGGACCATGTTGTTTTCCAAAATGGAGTCCCGGCGGAGTATTTTGCGGATAACTCCCATGGAGATCACCGCCGCCGGGATGGAGGCGGAAATAGTCATGCCCACCCGAAGCCCCAGATAGGCATTGGCCCCGCCAAAGACTACAGCCAAAATCGCACCCAGCACAATGGACACCACCGTGAGCTCAGGCATGACCTTGTTCGCCGGGATGTACGGTTGATATTGCTTTTCTTCCATATTAAATATCTCTTCCTCTCTGTTTTTGTTTTCTGAGACAGTCCGCACTCTGGCTAAAGCTCCGTCTCATACCTATGCCGCATTTTCCCTCCTTTCCTGTCAAAGCCTCCCCCTGCCCGCCGGGCCCCGGCGGCAGAGCTCCCTCCCAAATTTTCCGCCCGGCCCCCCAGGCGGGGAACTATTTGGCCGGTCCGTATTCGGAAGGAACATGATGTTACCATATATTTGTCAATCTTTCAACATACAGTTCGGGCGTAAAGTCGGGTTTTTCACCGCTTCCCAGTCCGGCACAAATTCCCGAAGCATCTCCGGCTCCGTCCCATCCCAGTATGAGTCTGCCTGCCGGGCGCAGCTGCTGTCCGCAGGCCTGGACCGCCTTTTCCAGATTTTTGTTTGATTTGATTATATTGGCTCCCCGCACTTTTGACAAGCATAAAGACTGTGTCGATAAGGTAGAATAAGTTTCGCAAAAATAAAAAGGCATGGTTTGCAGATCTCTGGTAGAATGAAGTTGCGACACCACCATTCGAAAGGAGACAGCAAACCATGTCCGAGAAGATTGTACAACTAAACGAGGCCGTAATCAAGAGCGAACTCAAGGAACTTGTACGAGGCAGCGTGGAGGAAACCCTCAACGAGCTGCTGGAGGCCGAGGCGGAGAAGTTGACCTACGACAAATTCCTCCACTCCCAGTTCTGCCCCGTGGCGTTCAACCTCTTTTGCCAGCAGCGGATAGATCTCTTCGGTCGCTTCTCTGTGCCCAATAAAAAAGCAAGTCTTTATCGCCATATAAATTTCACCCCTTTTGAGTTATCTTAACTTAAAAGGGGTAAGTTATTCAAGTACAAACGGGTATCATCTGTATAGAAACGAGGTGATGCCCATGGATATTGGAGAAGCGGTACGACTGCGTATTTTAGATCTTTGCAGGGAAAAGAATATTTCGGTCAACAAGCTCAGCAGCATGAGCGGCGTCACCCAGTCCACGGTAAATAATATAGTCAGCGGCAGGAACCACAGCGCTACTGTCTCCACCATCAAGAAGCTCTGCGACGAGTTGGGCATAAGCATTGAAGATTTCTTCAGTTCAGACCTCTTTCACAACCTGGAGCAGGAATTGAAATAAGTTCTTCACTGCCTGCAAAAAAGAATACGAAATGCTGAGAGCCGGGGTGTCCCCGGCTCTCTGTTAGTATAAGCTGATATTTACTTTTATATCCCCTGCCGACCTCCGGGTTATCGCTTCGCACCGCCTTGCGGTGCCCGAAAAAATCTTCAGGCTTACGCTTCCCTCGATTTTTTCGACCGCTGCGGTATTTGCCCGCCGCCTTCTTCTGCCCCCGGCAGCGGCGGCGGGCAAACCCCAACGAGCCACGCTCGTCGGCCTCATAGCCCGATGAACATCCGCTCTAGTCTTCGCCTACAAATAGCTAAAGCAAGTGCCCATCCAAAAAGAAAAACCAAATCGAAGCCCAGCGCAGCGGGTTCGATTTGGAGAAGGAGGAGCAAGGGAGCGGAGCGGATGGTGCTTTCTATTCCACGTGAAATAGAAAGCGCCGGAGCAAAGCGGACTTTGCTCCGACGTGGTTGCGGGGGAAGGATTCAATTATCCGTACTCTTTCTCTCTATTCAAAATTACCCAATTTAAGCTTTTGTTCCAATTGATATGCAAATGGAATGACTTTATCGTTATCAGAGTAGAAATCTACTATTTCTCGAGCGGTCTCAGTTAAAAGAGAATAATGAATGTCTTTGATTATCTGGAAGGTGCATACCGTTTGAGCAAATAAATCCTCATATTTATTGTATATTTTGATTCTATCATGCTTATCTCGATAGCTTGCCATATTCATGACACACCATATCGCATATTCCTTTAGCCGCAGAATAATTTCATCGATAGTTTGCGGCTCCAGCGAGGCACCAGGTATACTGGTTACTGCCAAGTGGAATAACCAGGGATTAAAGGAAAAATAGTCCTTTTTTTCGCTATCTGGAAACAATACTGCCATGCTAAAACCGCCAAACTGTGGTAATTCTCTAATAAGCTTAAATGTTTCAGCAGACATACGGATACGCAGAAAATCAGATTTATATTTTCCCTCACTAATCTCATAGGCGTTCACCAAGGCCGGACCGAAAACTATGTTGTCTTTGTGGTGAAGATCGCCATAGCCAATACCTCCCCGAATGGCAACAAAAAGGTTTCCAATTCGTGGCTTTGCAAAAAATGAGCATGCATCGAAAAAGTATAGCAAGTTCTCAGGCTTGTCCAAAGTTACTGAAACAACAATGCTATCAGAAATAATCGTTATTTGAAGATCATCTGCATCTTTTTCCAGCATCTTTTTTATACAATCAAACTCTCCAAAAAGCGAGCCTATAGCTTCTGCTGGATAATTGCAAATAATATCATCTTTAAATCCCTGTAAATCCAGAAAAGCAACCAATCTCTTTTCATATGGCACAATGTGGTCTTTCAAAATATGTTCTCTTGTGCTATCCATCATCAAAGCGCCAGCTCCATTCTATGACAGGTTCAGGTATGATTATCGCAATGTCTCGTAATAATGCCGTATTTTTTGTGCCATCAGGTGGCGGCGCTTCTCCAGAAAATTTTCAAATTGTGTATAATCCATATCAAAGATTTCTTCGGGGATACAGTTTGCATCCATGTTGGCTTTCAATTTTGCCAAGGAATCAATGCCGCCATAAACGGCATTGCCACCTGTACACTGCTCCTTAACCTGGGCCATGTATTCTTTGGGAGCCTGATCCTTGATTTTGACATTGATTTCAGATTGTGTGTAGACATAGTTTGCAATCTGGTTGTACATCCCACGTTCTTTGATCCCGCACTTTTGCAGATACTTTTTAGGAAAAATATGATGAATATCACCACGCTGTTCGATGAGCGATTTTACATCAATCTGCTCTGACAGGAATCCACAATCACCCATTTTGACCTGTGCCATCAGGAATACATGGAACATCGGGCTGCTTGCCACAGAGGTATCGAGCTTGGTCACTAGAATATTGTTCCAGAACGCATCAGACAGTTCACCGGCTTCGGTGTGCTCCAAAAATTCCATGGGATCATTAGCTTGGAACCGCTTGATGTCATAATCGAAGGTAGATTCCGGCGATCCGGAATACCGGCCAGTCAAAATTGTCAATACAAGCCAACGTCTCACAACTTTCTCAATGACCGCCGCATCTTCTCCTTTAGCTCGAAGCAACAAATAGAGAGCATAGCCAAAATTCAGGGCGTTCTGGGAACGAATCATTGCAGGAGAAACAATGCCTGTGGACTTCACAATCATTAGATAACGCTGGAAATTGGTCTTGCTGACAAATTCCAGAACGCCTTCCTTCAACTTTGCGAAAGAGTCTTCGGCAATGGATTCCTGATAATCACGGGAATTAAAGTCACGACCGGACAGCAGGCTTACCAGATCGGCAATCCGGCCACGCAGGAACTTAAATGTGAATGCCACACGAAGCACATCAGTATAATCCGGCACATAAATATCCTCGTGTTCGTTAATGATCCACTTGATTTTGATAAAGTCCTCGCTGGCCGCAAATTCCGTATCGTTTTGGCATATTGCCTCAAAGTCTTCCGGCTTCTGCATCAGGTGACAGAAATAGTCCATGGTTTTGCGGATCTGGTTGCCGCCATATCGGTCATCCGAGGAAATTTTGGACATAGCAAAATCAGCCTGGGAAAGTACCACACCTTTGGAGTTGATACGGATAAAGATCTCTGTAACCTGAGTGATATCAAGCTGGTGGGACAACTCGATAACACCGATACTATTGTTCTGAATCTGCTGCAACTTGGTAAGTACATTATTGACTTCGCTCCGCTTACTGTTATCCAGCTGGTTTTTGATGCAGTAATCGATCACAAAGTTAAAAGAATCAAAACCAGGTTGATAGAGCGGGGCAATATCAGGTATCCAGGCGCCATCTTTTTCAATAGCAGGATTGGCTACCTCAAAGCGCTGTTCCAGTGGATGGAAGGCAATTTTGATGCGCTTTTTGCGGTAATTGCTTCCGATTACCGGTTCCCCAACAATCGCTGCCTGCAAAGCGGTGATACGCTGCTGGCCGTCAATGAGTATTTTCTTGCCTGAAGAAATGGTACCGTCTTTCAGACGCACATCAGGATTTTTCCATACAATGATATATCCCACCGGGAAACCGGCATACAGGGAATCAATCAAATCACGCACCTTGGTGGAGTCCCACACAAATGGGCGCTGGATTTCTGGAATCGCAACTTCCCCATTGCGAATCCAGGACAGCAGAGTTTGAATGGAGTTGTTATTTACCTCATATTGAGCCATTTCATCACCTATATTCAATTTATTTTTATCTATATTGCGCAGCAATACCGTATTACTGTTTCTTTATTATATTCGCTTGAGCAGGACTGTTCAATAAAATTCTATTCAAACCATAAGGCAGCGCAAATTATAGGTTGTATTTTACCTATAATTTTCACTATAATGGCGTTGAGGTGAAAAACTATGACTATCGAAACCAGCACTATTGTCTCGGTCACTGAGGCAAATCAGAACTTTTCTCGTGTGACACGCATTGCAGAGAAAAACGGCCAGGCTGTTATCTTCAAAAATAACCGTCCCAAGTATCTGCTCATAGATTTAGATACCTCTCCCGTGATTGACCTCACAGACGACGAGCGCATTGACATTGCAGCTGCCCGAGTCCTGGCCAAGTATAAACCTGCATTTGAGGAACTGGCCAAGGGATAAAGTATGCTTTTGTAGACGGCAACAAGCGCATTGGAATGTACGTCATGCTGACCTTCCTGGATGTCAATGGCATCCGCATGGATTTCACCAACAAGGATGTAGCCCGTACCGACCTCGGCGTTGCCGCCGGTGAGATGGGGTACAAGGAACTGCTTGCCTGGGTGCGGGAACATGAGACACGAATTTCGCAGATTACAGAGCCAAGCCGACAAATACTATCTTCCCGACTTCTTCCAACAGCGAGAGCACTGCGGCGGATGTGGTCTATCCAGTCAGGGCTTTCAGCTTTTCCTTTACCCGGGCCAAACGTATGCCGTCTCCCCACGGCTTTCCAGCTTCGTGCTGTCTATGAACACCGATTTGTGGTCTGTTTCACCCATCCCCTCCAGCTTCCTCACAAACTGGTAGAAGTTGTTTCACAAACTAAAAATAAAGCAACGAGCGAGATTTGGAAACCCTTTCGGGCTCCAAACCTCGCTCATTTTTATGGGTCCATTTTGCAACGGGCCCGTGTTGCGCTTTATTATTCTCTTCCCAGCAGCCAGTCCACCGACACATTCAGGATGTCCGCCAGGGCGTTCAGCTCTATATCCGACACCGGGCGCTTCTGCCCTTCCAGCAGGCTCAGCGCCGGGATGCTCATGTCCACACCGGCCAGCTGCAATTGGGCAAGCAGCTCTACCTGTTTCATCCCCAAAGCCTTTCTGGCTTCGGTCACCCGGGCGCCTATCAGATTCCTGTTTCCCAACTCCAGTCTCCTGGGCTTCAAGCTGCTCACCTCCTGACGAAGTTATTATATTCATTCAGGGGCTTGATATATTTGGCAATACCAAATATAATAGTCTTATTTGGTTAAGCCAAATAAAGGCTGCTCAGGTGAGCATACGATGGTTTAGGAGGAACGGAAGATGAAGAAGAACATATTTATGAAAATTGCCGGGCTGGCCCTGATAGTCATTCTGGCTCTCGGCTGTCTCACCGGCTGCGGGCAGAAGCTGCCGGAGACTACCAGTCAGGAGGCTGGGCTGTATGTATACGGATCAGATGTTCTTGATGCCCTTGGCGAAGTGGCCCAGGGCTACACCATAGACGAGGATGGGAACATCCTGAACAGCGATGGCGATGTGGTGGTCGCAGCCGCAAACGTGGCTGTATTCACCGTTCTTGGTGAGCTGAGCGTCCCCGATGCCGGACAGCTCAAGCAGACTATGGAGGCCGAGCTGCTGGAGAATGAGCAGCTGGCTACATCTCCTGTGAAGTTCACCGTGACCATACACGCCGATGCCCAGGATATCGTAAACAGCACCATCGTCGTGGAGACTGATGACACCGCACTGTATTTCCCCTATGAGGACAACAAGGAACTGCTGGCGGATGCCTTTACCCAGGCCCCGGATGAGCCTATAACCGCCATCACTCTCAAGCCTGCCGGGAACGAGGACATAGACCTTGTTCTGGAGGGTGCTTTCGAGGGCGAGTACAATCTGACCGTGAAGAATGTGCTGGGAAGCGACATTGCCAAGTTCCCCATAAGTGTTGTGGCGAAAGTAGTCGAGAAGGACGAGGACGCAGAGGATGAAGAGGATCACGTCCATGACTATGAGGAGAAGGTAGTGGCCGCCACTACCAAGTCCCAGGGCTACACCATCTATACCTGCAAGATATGCGGCCTGTCTTATCGTGACAACTTCACGGATAAGCTGCCATGCAACCATGTGTACAAGGATAAGGTGGTAGCCCCCACCTACACCTCCACCGGCTATACCCTGCACACCTGCACTCTCTGCGGATACAGCTACAAGGACAATGAGACTGCAAAGCTGGTGTGCAGCCACTCCAACGTTACCAAGACCAAGGTAGATCCTACCTGCACCGAGGGCGGCTACACTCTCAGCAAGTGCAATATCTGCCACGAGGAGTGGAAGGACAGTGAGACTGCGGCCCTGGGCCACAATTACGACGGCGGCAAGGTTTCCGTAGAAGCCACCTGTGGCACTACCGGAACCAGAATATATACCTGTCGTCGCTGCGGCGAAACCAGGAGCGAGACTATTGCCGCCACCGGCAAGCATGGCAGCACTCATACCCAGATGAGCGTTGCGGCTACCTGTACCAAGGAGGGCATAATGCTCAATGTGTGCGATGTATGCGGCAAGTCTATAAGCAGCACCAGCATCCCTGCCACCGGAAATCACAGCTACGTCACCAATACCGTTGAACCCACCTGTACCAACGGCGGCTATACTGAGTCAGTATGCTCCGTGTGCGGGGAGCGCCATGAGTCCAATATAACTTCCGCTCTGGGCCACGACTGGGAGGAGCGCACCGAGCAGAAGCAGGTCGGTTCCGAGGGACATACATTTTGCAAAGATTGCGGGCTTGACCTAACTGCTGCGGGACTTATTGGTAGTGCTGCTTCTCCACACCTTGAGGAACACATTCTTAATGGCGGTACTGGAGGAACTTATAACACCAGTGTCCCCATATACCAGACTGTGACTGTCAAGGTATGCCGCCGTTGCGGGGCCACCGAGTAAGAAACGAGAAAAACAAATATGGCAAAAGAGAGTCGGGAATATCCCGGCTCTCTTTATGCTTGCTATGTGTTATTGTTCGCCTTCTCTGGTTTTTGAGGTATATCTGTGCCACAAATCATTAAGTGCATTGGCCCCTGTCTCTTCACCGCCGATGTACTTGAACCTGGGAACCTTCTCTCCCGATACCTCAACCAATTCATTCCACATGGAAAGGGGCCGGACCCACACGCCAAATTCACCGTAGAGCGCCCTGT
>CALWVZ010000040.1 GCA_944385125.1 uncultured Oscillospiraceae bacterium | reverse complement strand
GTCGGGGCACTCTCCCGGCGGGAATATTCCTCCATCACCGCCAGCCAGTATTCAGGCTCCGTCTCCGGGGACAGGCCCCGGACCAGCTCTTCCAGCTGGGCGTCCGTGAGACCGCGCAGCCGCTGCGCAGAGTATTTATCTGTCATGGCCTTCCCCTCCTTTCCCGATGCTCAGGTCCTCTCCCAGCTTTTTCCTCAGTCTCCGTTTTATTCTGAAGAGTCTTTTCCTGCAGGCCTCCAGGCTCAGACCGCAGAGCTCCGCCGTCTCCTTTATGGAGCGGCCCTCCAGGTAAACACTGCTCAGCAGCCGCCAGTCCTCCCGGCTCATCAGCTCCCGCAGGCCGTATTCCTCCGGCTCCGTGGGAGCCGCCGCCAGGCTTTCATCCAGGGGCAGCAGGCGGCTCTCCAGCAGTTTTTTTGTCCGCTGGGCGTGGAGGACGGCGTAGCCTGCCGCCTTGATGAGCCAGCCTTTGGGGTTGGGGCTCTGCCTCAGGCTGTCGGTTTTTTCCAGGGCCAGGACGAACACGTCCTGGGCTACCTCCTGGGCCAGCTGCCTGTCTCCCAGTTTCACCCGGGCGTATTGGTACAGCTTGGGGTACATCTCTATATACAGTTCTCTCAAAAAGTCCTCGTCCACGCCCTCACCCCTTTCTTATATGAAGATGATAACACATAAATAAATTTTGTAAATATGTCCCCTTTTGCGCCGTTTGAAGGAATATATGTTCAGAAGATACTTTTCAAAAGGGGGATAGACCCATGAAAAAGAACTTGTTCTGCGCCCTGGCGCTGCTGGCCCTGAGCCTTTCTCTGGCCGCCTGCTCCAAGGGCGGCTCAGCTCTCGGCTACGATTCCCAGGTGACGGATGCGGCGGAGCTGTCGGAGAAAATAGTGCCCCCCAGCTACCGGCTGAAAGAGGAACCGGTGGAGAGCGAACTCTGGCTGAACCAGGGTCTGACGGCCTGGGGCGGCGAAGTCTATTACATAGGCTCTGACAGCCGGGGCTGCCATGTGTGCCGCTACGAGCCGGAGACGGGGGACAGTATAGAGCTGTATTCCTCCACGGAGCACGCCTTTTCCGACCTCAGCCTCTCCCCGGAGGGGGAGCTGTTTCTCCTGGCCTACCCTGCCGACCAGGAGGGGGAATATGAAATACTGCGCCTGGATGCGGCAGGCAGACCGCTTGCATCCTATCCCCTTGACGCTCTGGGCGGGGCGGAGGCCCTGTCACCCCGGGAGCTGGAATATGCCGGGGACAGGCTGTTCATCCTGGGCCAGAGCCTTCTTGTCTCCATGGAAGTGGGGGACAGCCTCAAGCCCGGCCCCTGCCTGGAGCCTGGGCCGGGAGCTCTTATCTCCCGCAGCAGCGGCGGGGAGCTGCTGCTGGCCTATGCCAAGGGGGACGCCTACACACTGGAGCTCTACTCCCCGGAGAAGCTGGAGCTCCTCGCCTCCGCCGATTTTAACCTTTCCTTCATCGCCCTCAGCGGCGGCCTGGATGGGAAAATATTTCTGGACAGCGGCAGCGCATTGTACTGCTACGGCTTTGACACCGGGGAGCTCAGCAAGCTCTTCTCCTGGAGCAGTCTTGGCATACTCCGGGGCGGCGTGGCGGAGACGGGGGCGGGTCTGGTGTGTACTGGACGGCTCTCCGCCAACAGGCCCTGCGCTCCCCTGCTCCTGGTACCCGGGGAGGCCGGAGCCACCGGCTCGGTGATACGTTTTGCCACCACCGACCCGGGAGGGCTGGACCCCATCATCCAGGGGGCCATACGGGACTGGAACATTCAAAACCCCGGCTGCCCCATAGAGGTGGTGGACTACTCGGTATACGGCGCCCAGGACAGCAGCCTGTCGTCGGCCAAGCTACTGGCGGATATGGTGGCCGGAGACATCCCGGACATCTATGACTTTTCCCTCTCCTCCATAGACACGATCCCCTCCTCCGCCCAGTTCGCCCGGCGGGGGCTGCTGGAGGACCTGTACCCCTACATCGACAGCGACCCGGAGCTCTCCAGGGAGGACTTCATCCCCGGCGTAATGTCCGCTATGGAGATAGACGGAGGCCTTTACGAGCTGGTGCCCTCCTTCTCCCTGGTGACCACCTTCGCCTCCTCCCGGGCGCTGGGGGATACTACCCGGCTCACTTACGATGACCTGAACTTCATGGCCGCCAACAGTGAGGACTTCGACTCGGTGTTCGACAAGCACCGAGGCCGGATATGGCTGCTGGGCAACATACTGGACGCCTCCGGCAGCAAGCTGGTGGACTGGAGCAAGGGGGAATGTTATTTTGACTCCGACTATTTCCGCAGTCTTCTGGAGACCATGAAGGCCATGCCGGAAGAGAAGGAGGACCTGCCCTCCCCTACCCTCTACAAGAGCGTGAGCATGAGCAGGGGACTTTTGTACTACGTTATCACCAATGACCTTTGGATGGCCTCCACAGCGCCCCTGGCCTATGGGGAGGACTACTGCTTCCCCGGTCTGCCGGAGCTGGGCAGCGCCATTTATCCCAACTGCTGCTATGGCATATCCGCCTATTCTCAGAACAAGGAGCAGTGCTGGCAGTTTTTAAGGCAGTTTCTAACCCGGGAATACGGCTCCAGATTCTACCTCTCGCCCCGGAAGGATGCTCTGGCCCAACGGGTGGAGGATACCTGGACCGGCTTTGCGGATATACAGCAGCACCATCCCCATGGTCTGGAGGCCATGGAGCAGCTTATGGACATTGCCGTGAACTGCAGCACCGTCATGCGCCATGACCCGGAGATATGGCAGATAGTCCACTCCCAGTCCCTGGCCTACTTTGCCGGGGACAAAAGCCTGGAGGATACGGCAAAGCAGATACAGTCCCGGGTCAGCCTGTACATGGCCGAGCAGGGTTGAGAGTTTACCTTAGCGGCAAATATATACAGCGGCGCTCTGTCTCAGCCGGGACGGGGCGCCGCTGTGTGTGATTTTCTGCCATTTTTTTACGCTTTGGGGAACTTAATTTAAGCTTAAAGCGTCGGAAAAATATAAATGGCCAATAAAACCGATATAAATACACCGGCAGACAAATTCCAAGGAAGGGGTGGTGACATGAAGAGGATACTGTCCTTAGCTCTGAGCCTGAGCCTGCTCTTTGTACTTACAGCCTGCGCCGCCGGGGGCAACAGCGCTGCCGGCAGCACAGTCCCCGGGGAGGACATCAGCTATACCGGCGGCGGAAAGGGTCTCTTTCGCTCCCGGTCCCTGGCCCTGCCGGGAGACCCCGATATAAAGTACATGGCCCTCGCCGGGGACAGTCTCATTCTTGGTGAGACGGCGGAGGGCGGCGACAGGCTCTACAGGTTCGACCTCTCTTCCCAGACCGCCTATGAACTGGAAGCGCCGGAGAGGCTGTCCATAGTCTCCATGGACCCCGGCCCGGACTTTCAGGTCTGCATCCTTAACATCGAAGCGGAGGGCAGCTATTCCATTTACCTGGTTAAGCCCGACGATTCCATGGAAAGGCTGGACATACCTGCCTGCCGAACTCTGGAAGAGGAACTTCCTTACGCCCTCTGCATGACCGGCGGGGGCTATCTGCTGAACACCTTCGGCCACATAATAGCCCTGGACAGGGAGGGCGGCCTGCTCCGGGAATTTGACTGCGGCTCCCGCCTGTGGGGGAATTTTGTGGACCTGGTGGGCAGCGGCGGTGATGAGGCCCTGGTGCTCATATCCGGGGAGGCAGGTACAGAAGTATGGGTCATGGACGCTGAGCTTCAGATAAAGGAGAAGCACAGCTTCCCGGAGAGCTATTTGGATTTCTACTCTGGGGCCGGAGACTGTATATATGCCCGGGACAGCGGCATGATCTTTCGCCTGGACTACAAAAGCGGAGAGAGGCAGGCCCTGGTGAACCTAAGCCTCAGCAAAATGTACGGCAGCGCCTTTCTCCCTATCTCGGAGGACTGCATATACAACAACTCCCGGGGGCAGCTGAACGTCTGGAGCCCCTGGGACGGGCAGGAGCCCCGGGTGCTCACTCTGGCCGTCTACGACCAGCCCATGCAGCTATCACCGCTGGTCTCCGCCTTCAACGACAGCAGCCCGGACTGCCGGATAGAGATACTGGACTACTCGGTCTATGACAATGCGGATGACCCGGACCAGGGGCTGACCCGGCTGAACCTGGACATACTCTCCGGCAATGGGCCGGACATTCTGGAGCTCTCCGCCTTTTGTCCCAACTTCTATTCCTCCAAGGGACTGCTTCAGGACCTGAGCCCTTACCTTGAAGACGAAGAAGCTTCGGGCCTTAACCAGAGCCTGATACAGCTGCTGGAATATGAGGGCGGCCTGTACGAGTTGGTGCCCGCCTACGACATTTACACCCTATGCGGTGATGAGTCGGTGGTGGGCGGCTCCGGGGATCTGAGCCTGGAGGACTTCTATAAGCTGGCAGAGGTCCATGGGCTGCCCGCCCTTCTGGGCTCCGGGATGAGCAGGGCGGAGTTTCTCCAGTGGTATCTGGTATTCGAGAAAAGTTTGGTGGACCATGCCGGGGCAAGCTGCGGCTTCACCGTGGAAAACTTCGTAAGGATGCTGGAGCTTTCCGCCTCTCTTCCTGAGTCTCCCCCGGAGGGAAGCGGCGAGCTCTACGCCGAGCTATACACCGGCAAGCGTCTCCTGGCTCTCACCAACATGGGCAGCGACCCGGTGGGCACGGTGAGCTATCTGGATGCCGTACTGGGCGGCGATGCCCGCTTTGTAGGCTTTCCCACGGCGGAGGGCAGCGGCAGCGTGATAGAGCCGGCGCTGCGGCTGGGCATGGCCGCCGGCAGTGACAGCAAGGAGCAGGTCTGGAGCTTTTTCTCCTTCCTGCTCAGCGAGGCCGTGCAGGCGGACAGGCGGCTCTCCCCCGGCTTCCCTGCTGTTGAGCCCGCTCTGGAAGCCAGGATAGCGGAGCTGAGCTCCCACTATCAGGATGGGAAAATGAAGTTTCACACCTCCATAGACGGCGTCCCCATAGAGATAAGCGGCAGGCCCGCCGACAGTCTCACCCGGGAAAAGCTCATGGAGCTCTCCCACAGCATAGACGGCTTTGCCCAGCCGGACCAAGCGATCCTGGGGATAGTGCTCTTTGAGAGCGAGGCCTTTTATTCCGGGGCCGCAACGGCCCGGGAGACGGCGGAGCGGATACAGTCCAGAGCCGGCATATACCTTTCGGAACAATACGGATAAGCAAACAAACTTGCCCCGGCCCTACGGCCGGGGCAAAAGCTATTCCCTTATGGATTGCTCAACTCTATTACCGAGCCGTCACGCAGGTCAATTACCAGTATGTCCACAGGCGAGTCTTCTGAGCCTCTGATATTCCTGCTTGTCTCCCCGCCCAGGCTGTATTCCACAGTATACATTCCCGGGAGAGTCAGCGTTGGGATGAGGAGAAAGTCCGTGTCGTCAAGCTTTATCCGGCTCAGCCCCAGCTCTATGGAAAATATCTCTGCCTCCACCTCCAGAAGCTCAGCCTCGGCCGGCAGGGAGTCCCTGATTTGGGCGTCCTCCATTGTCCAGTCCCTCAGCATGTTTTCAATGTCCCCTATGTCCGGCGCTACCACACTGCTGTCCGCACTCCCCAGCAGTTCATGGGGAGACCGATAACTCAGGTTTTGCAAGCGCCCGTCGGCACAGTAGCGCAGTTCCAGCTCCTCAAAATAGTAGTTTGAGGCCCCCGGCAGGGTGCTTCGCATATCCGTGAGCATGGGGTGTTTGGTCACAGTCACCCCCTCATAGACCCGCCGGCAGTCCACAACTATGTCGTAGCCGGTGTACAGGTCCTCCGGCATTATGCCGTACCCAATGCCATCCTCAGGCAAATAGGCGTAGCTCCCGGGCTCCACCCGGGCCTCCAGTTCCCAGTCTCCTATATCCATGGCCTCTATCATCTCCCGGGCCTTTTCCTCCACGGCCTCAACTTCTTCCGCTCCGGGCTCCCTGTCGCTGTACACTCCGTTCTCCACCATCCAAAGCGTATGATCCTGTGTCCCCGGGAGCACCGGCGGCATCAGCAGGGCATACATGCTGTGGTTCCTGAAATCCTCCGCCTCCCTGTTGTTCACGTTGAAAAGGTATGGCAGGCCCTCCATTGTGACCCGGGCCTTCAGCTCCACCGTGGCCCCGTAGGGCAGCCGGTCTGTATAGCCTGTGTCCCCTCCGGCATAATCCCGGCTGCCTTGGGCATAGTGGGAGGAGGGCCAGAAGGTCCACAGGCATTCCACCGGCTCCACCTCATCCCGGGCATATTCATAGGCCCTGCTGTAAAAATCCAATTGCTCCTCAAGGGCCCTGGTGTAAGCGGCTATTTCCTCCGGGCTTGCGTCTTCCCTCAGGCTCTCTTTTATTGCTTCTTCCCGCAGGGCCTCTTCATATTCGGCTATCTTATCCCCTATCTCAGCCCGGCTCAGCTCTTCGGAATACTCATAGATGGTGTTGTCCCCGAATATGGCTTCAGCCATGGTTCTGGCCCAGCGGGAGTCTATGACCCTTGGCCGCAGCCGCAGTAGCGGCATTGTCTCGGGTATCTCCTCAATATCCACGGTATCAAAGCGGAAAGCAATGTTTCCTTCATGGTTTTCAAATACTAGGGCGGCCCTCTCCCCGGCAGCTCCAGGGGACGGCAACGGCTCAGTCTCCCCTCCCTGGGTTTCCTCTGCCGCAGCCGCAGCGGAAGGGCCGGGGTCGGCAGCTTCCACAGTCTCCCCCGCTCCATGGCAGGAGGCAGCGGAAAAAGCCAGCAGCAGCGCCGCACTAAGTATCAATAGCAGCTTTTTCATATCCCCACCTCAGCTCTCTTTTATTGCCCCGGCGATGGCGGAGATGCTTCCGCCCTCCAGCAGGGCTTTGAAATCCAGGGCATCGGCTATATCCTCCGCAGTGTCTTGGGGCTTTGACTCCCCGCTCCAGCTGCAAATGAGGGTCAGGTCTGCCCTATCGCCCCGGCAGAAAATGAGGCAGTCCCAGCTCAGTTCCCCGGGGCTTGGCTCATAATTTTCCGGGACATCTATGCTCTGGCGTCTCAGGGCAATGTCCACCCGTGCGCCCGGGGCCGTCTCATAGTCCCACTGCTCATATTCCCCGGGAGCATATATTGGAAGGCTCAGGGCCGGCAGCGTCCCCCAGGGCTCATAATAGAGAGCCGCCGAATTGTAGCTGTCATGGAGAGGCAGCATAAAGCTGTACTTATAGGCCCCGTTTTCATATACCGTACCCTCCAGCTCCCCGTCGTACGGCCGTCCCGCCCGGGTGTGCAGCTTCAGTCCATATTCACCCGCTATGATTTTCAGCTCCTTTAGCATCACCTCGTCCCATGCACCGTATATGCGGCTGACAGCCAAGTCATATTCCTCTTCCCTGGCAAAGCTGCGTTCCAGGTCCCGCCAGCCGTAAGGGCTCTCACCTTCGGCCAGCTGCACCTCAGCCATGTCTTGTTCATAGCCGTTCTTAAACTCCAGCCACTGTCCGGCGGCCAGAAACTCCGGGGAGCCCCGGAGCCCTGCCAGGGACACATAGCTCTCCCCTTCTCCGGCGCCGGCCTCTCCCTGTCCGCCCAAGGATATGAGTCTGGCCCCCAGACCGAACCAGGCGGCGGCACAGGCGGCGGCAGTCAGCAGACTCAGGAGAGCCGCCGCTATCAGCAGCAGCTTTATAGTCCGCCCCGGGGCTTTCCGCTCCCGCTGGAAAGCATCGGCAGCCTGCTCTATGTATTTAGGGTCTATATATCCCAGGCTCTCAAAAACTGCCAGTCCCAAGGTCTCTCTCATATGTGGTAGCCCTCCTTTTCCAGAAAAGCTCTCAGCCCCCGGCGCAGTCGAAACAGCTTTTGCCGCAGGCCGTTCCCGCTCATGCCCAGGCTATCGGCCAGATCGGTGATGCTGTCGCCGTACCAGTAGCGGCGCAGGAAGAGACGCCGCTCATCCTCCCCCAGCTTGGACAGCCAGCAGTTTATCTGCCTGCCCAGCTCCCGCAGCTCCGCCGCCTGTTCCGTGTCCACCGGGGCCGGGAGGCAGTTCCCCAGCTCCTCCAGCATCAGGGAAAAGCCCCCTCCTCTCCTGGCTGCCCGCTCCCTTTTCCAGCGGTTTATGGAGAGATTTCGCACCAAGGCGCCCAGCCAGGCTCTGAACCTGCCGGGCCGTTCCGGCGGGATGCTCTCCCAGCAGCGCTGATATCCGTCGTTTACACACTCCTCCGCATCCTCATAAACCTGAAGGATATTGTAGGCTATGTTCCGGCAGTATGTCCCGTACTTCCGGGCCGTCTCCTCTATCGCCCGCTCCTCTCTATGCCAATAGAGCTCTATTATATCGGCATCTTCCATGGCGCTGCTCCCCCCAAGTGTTCTCTCTTATATAGACAGATTTTCAAGGCAGATGTTACGCCCAAGCTGCGATTTTTTATGAACAAGAAAAGGGCTGCCCTTTTCCCGGGCAGCCCTTGCTGAGTCCTTTTTCGCTTTTTCTCTCTCCCCTTATCAGCGCCAGGCCTTAACGTCCAGCAGCTCTATATCTTTGGAGAGGTAGCTGTCCTTCATCTCGTAGTCGTTGGAATAGTCGGTGGAGAGATATTTCTTGTTGTCATCGGCAAAGACGGTGGTGATCACCGCCTCCTCTCCCAGCTTTTCCTGGGCCATGACGCAGCCGATGAAGTTGGCCCCGGAGGATATGCCCACGCCTATGCCCAGCTTCTCCGCCAGCATCCGGGCCATGATTATGGAGTCTATATCGTCCACGGAGACTATGTCATCCAGCTCATCCAGCTTCAGTATGCTGGGGATGAATTCATCGGATATGCCCTGGATGCGGTGCTTACCCACCTTGTAGCCGGTGGAGAGCGTGGGAGAATTCAAAGGCTCCAGGGGATAGATGCGGCAGGAGGGCTTCTCCTTTTTCAGCCTGCGGCCTATGCCCATTATGGTGCCGCCGGTGCCCACGCCGGCCACCACGCCGTCGGCCTTCAGCCCCAGGCCCGCCAGCTGCCGGACTATCTCCTCCCCGGTCATGAAGTAGTGGGCCCGGGCATTGCCCTCGTTGGAAAACTGTCGGGGCAGGAACACTCCGCCGCCTTTATAGAGCTCCTCAGTCATGGCGATGGAGCCCAGAAAGCCTCCCTCTTCCTTGGACACCAGCCGAACCTGGGCGCCGTAGCTTCTCATGAGATTGATGCGCTCCTTGCTCATCCAGTCCGGCATGTAGATGGTCACGGGATGGCCCAGGTAGCTGCCGATGGAGGAGAAGGATATGCCCGTATTCCCGCTGGTGGCTTCGGCGATAAGGTCGCCGGGATGTATCTCCCCTTTCTCATAGGCCTGCTTTAAAATGTAATAGGCCACCCGGTCCTTTATGCTGCCGGTGACGTTGAAGTATTCCGCCTTGGCAAAGAGCCGGCGCTGCCTGCCCTTGTAACTGTAGTATATCTCCAGCAGAGGGGTATTGCCCACCAGAGCGGCCACGCCCTCAAACTTCTGTTTTATTATTTCGTCCATATATAAATTATCCTCCAAGCCCGCACTTTTCTTCGTTGGGCAAAATACGGTATTCTGTATTTTATGTTTTACTTATATGACGGCAATATATGCCATTATATGAGTCGGGACAGGAGGCTGCCACAAAGGCCGCAGGATTCAGCCAAGAGCCACATCCAAAGCCATCATGACGGTAAAGCCGGCGGCAAAGAACAGCGTACCCAGATTTGAATGCTCACCCTGGGCCATGTCCGGGATCAGCTCTTCCACCACCACATATATCATTGCCCCTGCCGCAAAACTCAGTGCGTAGGGGAGGACAGGCACCATTATCCCTGCCAGGAGTATTGTCATGGCGGCGCCCAAAGGCTCCACCACGCCGGAGGCCAGGCCATAGCCGAAGGCTTTTGTCCTGGACAGGCCCTCGGCCCTGAGAGGCATGGAGATTATCGCCCCCTCAGGGAAGTTCTGAATGGCAATGCCCAGAGACAGGGCCAGGGCTCCGGCCAGGGAGATGTCCGCATTCCCGGACAGCCAGCCGGCATAGACCACTCCCACAGCCATGCCTTCCGGCAGGTTGTGCAGAGCCACAGCCAGGGCGAGCATGGTGCTCCTCCCCAGGCTACACTTAATCCCCTCAGCCTCACCGCAGTCCGCATGGAGGTGTGGCACCAGCCGGTCAAGACAGAGAAGGAAAATCACCCCCAGCCAAAAGCCTGCAACGGCGGGCAGAAAAGCCCACTGACCCAGAGATGCGGCCTGCTCCATAGCCGGAATGAGCAGGCTCCACACGGAGGCCGCCACCATCACCCCGGCGGCAAAGCCCGCCATGGCCCGCTGCACCTTCAGGCTCAAAGAGCCCTTCATAAAGAACACGCAGGCCGAGCCGGCGGCAGTCCCCGCCAGAGGGATGAGCAGTCCCTTTATCACATCCGCAGTCATTGTCTTTCTCCTTTGCAGTCTTTCATTTCTTGCCTTATCCAGATTAACAGAAAGAAAAAATTTGTCAATACGACAAAGTTCCCTTTCTGTACATAAGGACGGCTCTGGAGCGGCTTGCCCGCCATGAAAACTCTCCCTCTCCCAAAGCTTGACAGTTTACCGGCCTCATAATAAAATATGTAGCTGTATAACCCAATCTGTTTTCAGCGAGGTAAGTTATGAGTCAGCTGGATATTTTGCATATACTCGAGCAGGTGAAGAGGGGCGAGCTGGAGCCCGCCCAGGCCATGACCAAGCTTAAGCTGGAGCCCTTCCAGGACCTGGGCTTTGCCAAGGTGGACCACCACCGGGAGCTGCGCCAGGGCGTGGCTGAGGTCATCTACGGCGCCGGCAAGACCACGGAGCAGATCTGCGCCATAGCCTCCGCCATGCTGCAGCGGGGCCAGAAGACCATCCTTGTCACCCGTATCGACAGCGCCGCCGCCGCAGAAATAGCCAAGGTACACCCCCTGGACTATAACCAGGCGGGACAGATTGGCGTAATCGGTCCCCTGCCGGAGCCGGACGGAGACGGCAGCATAGTTATCGCCACCGGCGGCACCAGCGACATCCCGGTGGCCGAGGAGGCGGCTGTGACGGCCATGGCCCTGGGCAACAAGGTCACAAAGCTCTATGACGTGGGGGTCTCCGGGGTTCACCGGCTGCTGCACAATCTGGAGCCCATAATGAGCGCCCGCTGCATCATCGCCGTGGCGGGTATGGAAGGGGCCCTGCCCTCGGTGATAGGCGGCCTTGCCGACGCCCCGGTGATAGCCGTGCCCACCAGCGTGGGCTACGGGGCCTCCCTGGGCGGCATAGCCGCTCTGCTGAGCATGCTCAACACCTGCGCCAGCGGCGTGTCCGTGGTGAATATAGACAACGGTTTTGGTGCCGGCTATCTGGCCAACATCATCAACCACCTGAGCCAAAAGCCATGACACTGAAAGAATTTTTCCTGGAAAACTCCAGGGCCGCCCTGGCCTTTTCCGGGGGCACCGATTCCGCCTATCTGCTCTGGGCCGCCCATGAGTCCGGGGCGGATGTCCGGCCCTATTTTGTGAAATCCCAGTTTCAGCCTGCTTTCGAGCTGGAGGATGCCCGGAGGCTCTGCCGTCAGCTGGGAAAGGAGCTCCGGGTCATAGAGCTGGACCAGCTGGGCTGCGGCGAGATAGCCTCCAATCCCCCGGAGCGCTGCTACTACTGCAAAAGGCGCATGTTCGCCGCTCTCAGCTCCGCCGCCGGGGCCGAGGGATACTCCCTGATGATCGACGGCACCAACGCCTCGGACAACGACGGCGACCGGCCCGGCATGCGGGCCCTTCGGGAGCTGGGCGTCCGTTCCCCCCTGCGGGAGGCGGGCATCACCAAGGCCCGGGTCCGGGAGCTGTCCGCCCGGGCGGGGCTCTTCACCTGGGACAAGCCCTCCTACGCCTGCCTGGCCACCAGGATACCTGCCGGGACCCCCATCCGTTGGGAGGACCTGGCTAAGGTGGAACGGGGGGAGGCGGCTCTGTCCGCTCTGGGCTATCGGAACTTCCGGCTGCGCCTGAGGCCCTGGGGAGCTCTGCTGCAATTTGACGCCGCCCAGCTGGCTCAGGCCGAAAACAACTTCGATGAAATTTTTGAGCTGCTGTCCAAGGATCTGGGAGAGATCCGTATAGACCCTGAGGGCCGCAAAGGAGACTGAAATGAAAACACTTTATCTGGACCTGTCTATGGGGGCCGCCGGAGACATGCTGGCCGCCTCCCTCTTTCAGCTGACGGACAGAAGGGAGGATATCCTACGGCTCATAAACGCCCTGCCCCTGCCCGGCCTTGAGGCCCGGCTCGTCCCCGGCGAAAAATGCGGCATCAGCGGCCTTCGCTATCAGGTCCTCATCCAGGGCAAGGAGGAGGACCAGCACGGGCACGAGCAGGGCCGCCATCACCACAGCAGCCTGGGAGATATACGGCAGCTCATCTCTTCCTGTCCCCTGCCGGAGCCGGTGCTCCGGGACGCCCTGGAGGTGTACCGTCTGCTGGCTGAGGCGGAGAGCAAGGTCCACGGAGAGCCGATGGAGCAGATACATTTCCACGAGGTTGGCAGCCTGGACGCCGTGGCGGACATACTCACAGTCTGCCTGCTTATCCATGAGCTGGCCCCGGAGCGCATCTGCGCCTCCCCGGTCCATGTGGGCAGCGGCACGGTGCGCTGCGCCCATGGTCTGCTGCCGGTGCCCGCCCCCGCCACAGCGGAGCTGCTGAAGGGTATCCCCTGCTATTCCGGGGAGATAAAGGGTGAACTGTGCACCCCCACGGGAGCGGCCCTGCTGAAGCATTTTGTCAGTGACTTTTGCCCCATGCCCCCCATGCGCCCGGAGCGCATAGGCTATGGCCTGGGCTTTCGGGACTTCCCCCAGGCCAACTGTCTGCGCTCCTTCCTGGGGGAGAGCGGAGATGCGGCGGTGGAGCTCTGCTGCAATGTGGACGACATGAGCGGCGAGGCCGTGGGCTTTGCCCTGGAACAGTTCATGGCGGCGGGAGCCCTGGACGCCTGCTGGGAGAGCCTGGGCATGAAAAAGAGCCGCCCCGGCCTACGCCTCACGGTGCTCTGCACCCCGGAGGACAGAGAGAAAATGCTCTCCCTTATCTTCCGCCATACCAGCACCATCGGCGTTCGGGAGAGCCTCTGCCGCCGCTATATCCTCCGCCGGGAAAAAAGCTACGTGGAGAGCCCCTACGGCCCCGTCTCCGTGAAACGCTCCCGGGGCTACGGCACGGAAAAACTCAAGCCGGAATATGAGCAGCTGAAGGACCTGGCCCTGAAAGCGGGCATATCTCTGGACGAAGCCAGAGAGCTGATAGACAAGTTTGCATAATCTAATTTACATAACAATTTTTGGGCAGTAAAAAAACTCAGGGGCAGATCCTGAGTTTTTTACTATGCACAAAAGCAGGAGCCAAGATAAAATGAGCTTTTCTCGTCCTTGGGGACTGCCTGAATCGGTGCGCAGCACCTTATATTAGGGCCTCTACTGCTGTCGGCAACCAGTGCCGGGCCGGGAGCTTTTGACCCCGGCTTTCAATTCTGGGTCAGCCTGGCCAGACAGCCCATTATTTCATTGTTTATATCGCCGCTGAGGGCTTTGTTATAATTACAAACCATGACCCCCACGCACAGATACATCAGGGCCTCCGCCTCGCCGGAGCCCAGATACCCGCCGCAGGCCTCCCGGAGGCAGCGGTCCATGGTGCTGTGCCAGTGCTCAAATTCCTCTCGGACCATACGGCCTATCTCGCTGTCGTAATAGCCCAGGACAAAGGTCTGGCTGGCGGCTACCGGGCGCAGCTCCCCTTCCTTTCCTTCCGCCACGTATTTCATGAAGGCGTTGAGATACTCCAGGTTGGAGCCGTAGCTGCTGCGCTGGTTTTCCTCGAACCACCGCTGGCAGCGGCTGCTGATAAAATCCCGGGTGTATCTGATATAGGTATAGATTATCTCGTTTTTGCTGGGAAAATAGTTAAGGAGCTTTGGATGGCTCATGTCCGCTTCGGCGGCTATATCCCGCAGGGATATCTTGTCTATGGGCTTGCTTCCTATGCAGCGCTGAAAGGCCATGAGTATGTCCATGCGAACGGCCTCTCTGTCAACGATTTTGGGCATAGCTCTCTCCTCCATGACACACTGTAATTCCGGCAGGTCCAGCTTTTCTCCAATATGATATTATTTTATCATATTCCCCATAAAAATGGAAGCTCAATATGTGCAGAAAAATACCATAGACCGCCGGTTTTTTGCGCTCCGGCGGTCTATGCTTTGCCTTATTGGGCTTGTCTGCGGGACTTTCAGATATGTCTGTATTCCGACAGCCCCTTGTCATCGGTATAGTTTATCAGCCTTCCATGGTTATAGAGATAGGCCAGGTGGGCCAGGGTCTCCCCTGTGGCAAACCATTTCTGGTTGATGGGAAAGTCCTCCCAGCTGTCCGCCCTTATTGCCCAGCTCATATGGGAAGCCGTTTCATAGGCGCTCATATGGTCCCCGGAGCTCACCACCCGCTCAGTCTCCTCCAGGCGCTTCTCATGGTGGCGCAGCAGCTCTGCGACCCGGTCCTTGAACAGCTTGCCGCCGGTCCCCCGGTGGCCGGGAAGGGCCATATCCACGTCAAAATGCAGCACCTTTTCCAGGCTGTTCAGATAGTCGTTGAGCATATCCTCCCCCTCTATATAGGTTATATTGGGGCTGATATCAAAAAGCACATGGTCCCCGGTGAGCATGAGCTTCTTTTCCTGGTCATACAGGCACATATGGCCGGGGGAATGGCCCGGCGTCATGACGCAGCGGAGAGTGTAGCCCCCATAGTTCAGCTCTTCCCCCTCCTCCAGAGTCTGGGCGCTGAAATCCCCCGGCATACCCAGGCGAAGGTTCATGGCGTCTATCATTTCCTGCGGTATGCCCTCCCGGCTGCTGTTTTCCATCTGGCTCTTCCAGGGGGCCTTGCGGAAATACTCATACTCCTTGCTGCCTATCAGCAAACGGCAGCCCATGTCCTGAAGGTTCCCGGCATTTCCCACATGGTCAAAGTGGCAGTGGGTAAAGAACACGTCCGTGTTCTCCGGGTGCATGTCCAGCTCCTTCATACCGGCTTTCAGCCCCTCCAGACAATGAGGGGTATTGAAGCCGGAATCCACCAGCAGGTCCCGTCCGCCGTCTATGCCCTTGAGCACATAGCAGTTGAGCCAGCCCAAGGGGCTCTTCTGAAAATTGATGCGAAAAGTATACAGATTATCCGCCAGTTTTTGAATCATACCAGACCTCTTTATCACAGTTTTATCCGAAAATCATTTTGCATATATTAGGCCAACCAGATAGTTGGACAGCCGCCGGGGCAGCAGCTTCGCCGCCATGGCAGCGCACTTGTAGGAAAAGCCCAGGGCGCAGAGGGGACGGCTGCTTTTTTGAAGGGCCTTCCGGGCCACGTAGGCGCCGGCCCGTTCCGGGCTCATACCGTTTTTCTCGTCCCGCTCCATCACGGCCACAGAGCGCTCTATCCTGCCGGAATATATCTCGTCCCCGGCGCAGGACTTTCTCCTGGCCTGGGTGAAGCCGGTGGAGATGTCCCCGGGCATCACGGCGCAGACGCTTATGCCGAAAGGCCTGAGCTCGTTTTGCAGGGCCAGCACATAGGCGTTGATAGCCGCCTTGCTCACCGAGTACCACAGCTGGAAGGGTATGGGCAGAATGGCGGCAATGGAGCTCATGCACACGATGCGGCCGCCCCCTTGATCTCGCATCGCAGGCAGCACCGCCCGGGTAGCCCTGTCCATACCGAAAAGGTTCAGCTCCAGCTGGGCGTGTGAATCTTCAGGCTCGGTGAGCTCCGCCGCCCCGGAAATACCGAAGCCCGCATTGTTCACCAGTATGTCTATTCTGCCTTCCCGGCGCAGCACCTCTTCCACGGCGGCCTTTACCTGGGCTTCGTCGCACATGTCCGCATCTATATGCCTGATCCCCTCCGCCGGTCGTTCGTGACGGGAAAACTCATACACCCGGCAGCCTGCCCGGCTCAGGGCCTGGGCAGTGCAGCGGCCTATTCCCCCGCTGCCTCCCGTAACTACGGCAACTTTCACCATCTATTTTTCCTCTTGTTTCGTATTCCATAAAATTTTACACCCTCTTCCCTTCTGCGTCAAGGCGGCAAAGCTGTTGAAAAAGCCGCAGCTGTAGGTATTACAATGATATGTGACAGAAAGAAAAAATAAAAAAAGTAGCGAATAGGGCTGGCATGTGCTAAGG
>CALWVZ010000039.1 GCA_944385125.1 uncultured Oscillospiraceae bacterium | reverse complement strand
ACCTGTCCCGTGGCTGCGACGCCGAGGAAGTCTATCAGATGTCCATCATCACCGCCGCTCTGGCATAAGAAATTTTTAAGCAAGTTCAAAGGGCCGGGCAAATGCCCGGCCAGCTTGTCAAAAAAGTCCTCACAGACTTTTTTGACTGCGCTTCTCCCGCCAAGCATTTTGCTCATAGCAAAATGCTGCTGCGCTCGAAAAGCCTTGTTTTTTCAAGGCTTTTCTGTGGCGGCTTATTGAAACACGAGGCGGGCCTTGCCCCCTCGTGCTCCCCCGCTGCTCTATTGTCTATGCTTATATTATAGTTTTTTGACAGTCTCGGGCCGGGCATAAAGCCCGGCCCTTTTCAGACCGTTCAGACCGTATTCCCGTAAAAGATAGGAGGCCGCCGATGCTCTGCCGCAAAAAGCAGGAGGAATATATGTCCCTGGCCCTGGAGCTGGCCCGGGAGGCCGCCGCCCGGGGGGAGGTGCCCGTGGGCTGCGTCATCACCGACGCCGGGGGCCGGGTGATAGGCCGGGGCCGCAACCGCCGCCGGGAGCTGGCCGACGCCACCGCCCATGCGGAGCTGGAGGCCATCCGCTCCGCCTGCGCCGCCCTGGGTGACTGGCGTCTCACCGGCTGCACCATGTATGTGACTCTGGAACCCTGCCCCATGTGCGCCGGGGCCATCATCAATTCCCGCATACCCGCTCTGGTCTACGGGGCCCGGGAGCCGCTCAGCGGCTCCTGCGGCAGCGTCATAGACCTGTTCTGGGAGGGCTACGGCCACCGGCCGGAAATTTATGCCGGAGTCATGGAGGCAGACTGCGCCGCAGTGCTGCGGGATTTCTTTAAGGGCAGGCGGGACTGAAAGCAAGCCCTTATATTTTCTCCGTATCAAATAAAAAATCCGAAGGTGCGACCTTCGGATTTTTTTATTGCTTTTTTATTCCTTTATGCTGCCATCGGGATTGAAGAGAGGCAGAGGGGCAAGGGTTATGATATCGTCCCTGTCCTGGGCCTCGCCCTCGGCCAGGACGGCCATCTTGCCGGCAATGATGCCGCCGGCCTTGGCCACCAGTTCCTCCATGGCCTGGAGAGACTCGCCGGTGGATATCACGTCGTCCACTATGAGCATGCGCTTACCCCGGATGAGCTCCGCATCCGCCACATCCAGCACCAGCTTCTGCACGGCGGTGGTGGTGATGGACTTGACCTGCACTTCAAACACGTCGGACATATAGGCCTTGGCGCTTTTGCGGGCCAGGAAATACCTGTCGGCAGCGCTCTGGCGGGCCATCTCATAGAGCAGGGGGATCGCCTTGGCTTCAGGGGCGATGATGTAATCGTACTCCGGGGCCAGCTTCAAAAGCTCCGAGGCGCAGTGTACGGTAAGCTCCACATCGCCGAACATGACAAAAGCGCCTATGTAAAGCTCATCGGAGACCTTGCACAGGGGCAGCTCCCGCTTTAAGCCGGCAATGTCCATCTCATAAGTCATTTGTTTTGTTCCTCCTGAGAGTGTTTCTCTCTTCATATTTATTACTCCTACATTTTATAGTAAAACCGGGAAAAATCAAGTGTATTTTGCAAATTAGCATTTTCTTTACTCCCTCCCCGGCGAAAACAAAGAACCCCGCAGCAAGCTGCGGGGCCCTTCGTTTGGGAGAAAAGAGAGGATTTATAGGAGTAGAAAAGTAGCAAATCAAATTGGGGGAGAACCCCCGGGCCGGTTCAACCGGCGGGCAGCACCCTTGCGGGGCTGTCATAAGTGGATTCCGGCGTCAGCTCATCGAAGGTGATGCTGAGGCTCAGTTCCTCTCCCGCCCGGTAAACGCCCACATCCGTGGTATCTCCGGCGGAGAAGTCCTTTATGGCGCTGTGGAGGTCGTCATAGCAGCTCACTTCCACCTCGCCCAGGCTGGTTATTATATCTCCGGGGCACAGCCCGGCCTCTTCTGCGCTGCTGTTTGCATCCACGGAGTACACATAGGCCCCCATGGGCATGCCGTAGTACTGGCTGTACATGGCGTTGTAGCGCTCATCCAATTTCACGCCCATATAGGCCTTGCCGGTGACATATCCCTTGGTTATCAGATCCTGAGCTATGGAGGATGCATCGTTGATGGGAATCGCAAAGCCAATGCCTTCGACGCCGGTGTCACTGTATTTCGCTGTCACCACGCCTATCACTTCGCCCCGGTCGTTATATACCGGGCCGCCGGAATTCCCGGAGTTAACGGCGGCGTCGATCTGGAACATATTTATGGAATCGGCCGACTCTTCAGTTCTGATGACCCGGTCGAGAGCGCTTACATGGCCGGTGCTCATGGAGAATTCAAGATCTCCAAGAGGGTTGCCCACGGCATATACGGTGTCGCCTACGGCGAGACTGTCGCTGTCACCCAGGTTCACGGGAGTGAGATTCGCCGCATCTATCTTCAGCACGGCGATATCGTTGCTCTCCTCCACCCCAATCACAGCCGCAGTATAGCTGGTGCCGTCATGGAGAATGACCGCAGGGGCCTGGCCCGCCCCATAGGCATATTCGATAACATGGTAGTTGGTGACTATATAGCCGTTTTCGGAGACGATAAAGCCGGTGCCGGTGACGGCGGAGGAGCCGCTGATACCGAAGATGTTGGTATAGGCCACTTCGGCGGTGATGCCCACCACCTGGCGGCAGGCCCTGTCATATATGGATGCCGCAGACATGACGCCTGTCTCTCCCGCTGCCGTAGCGGAGGCGAGGGTACCGCCCTCTTTTGCAAGACCCTGTTCCTTGAGCTCGCTCATCCCCTGCTGCAGAGCGTCTACCCGTTCCGTCAACCGGGAGGCCACATATGCTCCCCCTCCCAGTCCGCCCAGCAGGGCGCAGGCCAGGCAGAGACAAAGGCTTCTGGCAAAGCTCCCCGCTCTTCCGGGCTTCTTTCTGGGGGCCTTGGGCTCCCGGGGTTCCCTGGGGGATTTTTCCGGGGGGGTATAGTAGCGGGGAGGAACTGTACTGTCCTCTTCCCGGACATAGTGAGCATCGGAATATATCTTCTGGGTATAACCGTTTTTATAATGATATTCCCCGTTGACCCTGTCGGTCTGGCCTTCGCCGGGCCTGTAGGATTCGTCGGAGCTTATCACATCGTTTTCACCCGGCACAAACATTCCTTTAGACCTCACTGCTCTTTTGATACAGTACTCTTGCTTACGGGCTATAATATAACCCGTATTTATGACGCTGTAATGAACAAAAAAGCAAAAATTTATAAACACCCGGTTTAATATCTGTAATAAAAAATATCACTTGCCTCTTCCTGTTATTTCCCGGCAGGAAATGACAAACTTTTATCGCCTCCCTGGGTATACTTGCCCTATAGGAGGTGAACGTATGAAAAGAATATTGTCTCTGGGTCTTGTGTTTCTGTTGTGGGCCGCCCTTCCCTGTCAGGCTATGGCGGAAGGCGGGGCTGCAAGCGAGCCCTCTCCCGCCATCTCTCCAGAGGCGGCCTCCCCCTCTCCCTCGCCGTCCCCCGGCAAGGCTCCGGCGGCGGAGACCCTGCCGGAGCTCCCCTTGCCCGACGCCTCTCCCTTACCCTCTGCCGTCCCCTCAGCCCTCCCGGCGGCGCAGGCTGAGAAGGCCCCCAGCATCTTTGATTTCCTGGAGGGCAGCAGCGCCACCATGGAGGTGGACATGATAGCCTATTATCTGGGCGAGATGACCGCCGCAGCCGCAGAGGGCGACACGGAAGCAGGGCGGGAAGCCGAGGCAAACCGCAACGCCCTCATCGACAAGAAGGACAGCGGGGAGGAGAAGATCTCTTTTGACGACCTGTATCTGCTTTCAAAGCTGATATACGCCGAGGCAGGCAGCGACTGGCTCAGCAACGACTTTCGCCTGTGCGTGGGTGAAGTGGTGCTCAACCGGGTGGCGTCCCCGGAATTTCCCGACACCATATACGACGTGATATACCAGAAGAACCAGTATTCCAGCGTCAGCAGCCCTGGTTTTTCCACCCTGGTCCCCAGCCGCGACTGCGTGGACGTGGCGCTGCGGCTTTTGCAGGGCGAGCGGCAGATGGTGCCCAGCGTGGTCTTCCAGTCCAATTACGCCCAGGGCGAGATATTCTCCATCCATGAAGACCTGCGCCTGGGCGCCACTTACTTCTGCGTCAGCAGCAATCTGGACCTGTATCCATAAAGTGCAGATCCAGCAGAGAGCCTTTCCCGGCTCCTGCTGGATCTTTTTTCTGTGTTCGGTTTTCCCGGCTCAAAGTCCGGCCCCGGTCAATAGATATCGTCCACCACCCTGGAAGGGGGAGCTTCCAATATCTCCGGGTGCTGGAAAAGATAACGGTAGGCCTGGAGGAACTGGGCGTAATAGTGTCCGTCCACGGTGCGCTCGTCCATGACCATTTTGCAGTCCACATACTTTCTGTCCACCATGTTGCCGTGGCGGTCCAGTTCATAGGCATGGCGCTTGGCTCCAAAGGCAATGAACACCGGCAGAGTGCCGAAGTTATATATATGGTGGTAGATGGGCCCTATGCGCAGGGAGCCCAGGTCGGTGATTATCATGGAGCCGTGGAAGGGGCTGGCCTCGGTGATAGACTCAGGCAGCCAGCCGAAATAGTCCATGGCCCGGAGGACTGCCAGGGCAAAGCGCAGCAGGAAGCGGGGCATGCGGCAGAGGGCCTCAGCCACGTCTTCGGTATTGTTGTTGCCGTCGGAAGCCTTTATCTCATCTATCTTCTCGTTCATCTTGCGGTACACGTCGAAGATGGTGTCAGTGGGCTCAAAGTACACCTTTATAGTGGTCTCGCTGGCATCCAGAGACAGGCTGCGCTTTACGGTCATGACCACGGCTATCTGGTCGGCGGCATAGATGCGCCGGCCGGCAATAAAACGGTTGACTCCCGGCAGCATGGATACGCAGCGCACATAGGCGGCGATAAGGAAATGCAGAATGCCTATGCCCTTGTATCCCTCCACTCTCAGGCGGCGCAGGTTCTTGTCCAGCACCGAGACCTCAAAGCTCTCCTCATACTGGTTGCAGGCATCGTTGCGGCTGGGCATTATAAAGGGCATGAACTTGTTGAAGGCGGGAAGTGAGCGGACCAAACGTCCGTCCTTCCTGTCGCCGAAGCGGCGCTTATATGTACTCATAAGTATTTCCTGCCTTTAATTATTTGAAATATTTTAAGTATCTTTCAGCACCCACATTATACAGGCATTGGCCGAAGATTACAAGTAAAAGATTTGGTATTTGGGATTTTTTAGTTATATTTCAAATACATCTGCCCTAAATGCTTTGACACTGCGCCGCTGTATGTAAAGTTTTTAACAATACGGGCGCCGGGCTTCCAGGTCTGGCACGCTCCCATCCCGCCCCTGGCCTCACCATTTGTTTTCCACTTTTTCGGCAAAGCCGGGGAAGTCTTTCACCTCTATCGCCTGTCCGTCGTCCAGGACAGCCCGGCCGGTAAAGCGGCCGAAAACCTGGTGCTGGTCGGACTTGATGAGCTTTATATCCGTGCAGGAGGCCCTGTCCAGCACGGGGATGAAATCCATCTCAAAGCGGCCGTCGTCGGAACTGAAGGTCCAGGGGGACATGAAGTCTTTCTCATTTCCCGGTATATTGAACTTCACCTGGCCGAGCTTGTGAGCCTTGCCCTTATAAAAGAGCATGTTCTCGCTGGCGGCGGAGGTATCGCCGAAACCGTAGCCGATGTTCCAGCCGAAGGGCAGGCCGTCCACATGGTAGGAGGCCGAGCCCCAGTACCAGGTGTTGTGATAGGTCCAGACGCCCCTGCCCCAGTCCAGCACGGCAAAGCTTTCCTCCGGGCGGAAATCGTAGCTGCGGCCGCCGTAGAGCACCTGGCCGCAGGCCCTCATGCAGTTTATCTTTTGATTATAATAGAAATGGCCGGGCTTGGAGAAGGGGGTGCAGATGACCATGCTCTCCTCCGGCTCCTCGGTAAGCTCCACCTTGGCATAGAGGGAACCCCCGGGACCGAAGTTTTTCATCTGGGCGATCAGCGTCCGCTTCCCGTCCCCCTTGTTAATAAAGCTGACGGAATAGTTCTTCCCGCCGTGGAACACGTCTCCCCGCTCAGAGCTCTCCGGCATCTTCAGCTTCCCCAGGGTCATGAAGCTCATGGGGCTTTTGGTTATCTCCCAGCCCTCCTGAAAATCCAGCAGGGAGATGGAGTCCAGGCCCATGTAAGCGTTGTCGTCCACCGTGAGGGCCAGGGCAAAGCGTCCGTTGTTCACCAGATAGTAGTCCCATTCCTTTATCCGCAGCTTTGAGGCCTTTATATCTGCCCTGCGGTATACCGGCAGCAGGCTTCTGGCGTAGCCCGGCTCCGTAAGATTGCCCTCCCCATCCAGCAGTGGTATGGCCTTTGTTATCTCATGCTGCATCTGTCATCCTCCTTTTTTTATCAGGCGAATATCCCTCCCCACAAAGGGCAAGGCGGTAAACTCCCCGGCTATCCTTGAGCATATCTGGGGAGTATATTTCTTTTGCAGCTGCTCGTCTGAGAGATTGGTACTGATGATAGTCTTTTTCCCCTTCACCAGCCGGGTATTTATCAGTGTGTAAAGTGCGCTCTGGGACATGGGGGTCACCATCTCGGTGCCCAGGTCGTCCAGTATCATCAGATCGCAGTCCTGCATGCGCCGGGTACGCACTGCCGCAGCTTCTCCTTCCTGACTGTCCCGGGAGAACTTGGCGGTCTCAAAGTAGTCCAGAGCAGCGGCAGCGGACTCATAACACACGGAAAAGCCCTTGTCCGCCACCACCCGGGCTATGCAGGCGGAGAGGTAGGTCTTGCCCAGGCCGGTGCCTCCCTGCAAAAGCAGGTTTGGAGAGGCGGAGGAGAAATTTTCCCCAAAGCGTTTGCAGGCGGCGCAGGTCAGGGCCATGGTCTCCCTGGGCACCACATGCTTCACCGGGTCCGGGGCGTTGGGATACAGGCTAAGGTCAAAGCGCTCAAAGCTCTCGTCCCCCCGGCGCATCAGAGTGCCCAGCTCCCTTGTCAGCTCCCGGTTATAGAGCCGCTCCAGGCAGGAGCAGACTCCCCCCTGATATATGCCCGTGTCCCTGCATTTTGGGCAGGAATATATCTCGTCCAGATAGCCCGGGGCAAAGCCGCCCCGGCTCAGCAGCTCCGTCCTGTGCCGCTGCATCTCCAGGTTCCGCTCCTTCAGCTCCTCTATGCGCTCTTTAATATCCCTGCGGCGGGACACCGTCAGGCGCACCAGCTCCGTCATCTGGCTGCGCAGCGCAGCCTCGGTGCTCTCCAGCTCAGGGAGCCGGGCATAGGCCAGGGCCCTGCGCCGCTGCTGCTCGGCCCTGTTTGCCTCCCGTATTTTGTCCAATTCGTCTCTGGCCCGGGCCAGAAGCTTTCCGTCATAGGCCATGCCGCCACATCCTCACATTTTTTCAACTATGGCCCGCAGCGCCTCCATATCTATGGGCTTGTCCTGGGCCTGTGCCTGGGAAGGCGCAGCCTTGCGGCGGCCCTCCTTTTCCTCCACCTGGGCTCTGCTGTGCAGTCTCTTTTCGTCCCAGCTCAAGAGTATTTTGTTCATATAGTTCCATTTCAGGGCGCCGGTGTTGGTCACCGTCCTGTCGTAAGCCAGGGAGATGCAGTCCTCCCCAAAGCCCATGTCCAGCCAGGAGGAGATGTACTTCTGCTCCGTGGCCGTCAGCTCCCGGCCCAGGATGCCCAGGCTCTCCTTTATCCGGCCCAGATCCTCCCGGCGCTGCCGGCTGCTGCGTATGTACTCCTCCGCCTGCTCCAGGCTCAATATCTCCCGGTTGGCCCAGACATAGGCCTCCTTCTCGATAAAACGCATGGAAGGGCGGCGGCCCTGGGAGATGCCCACGCAGTGGTTAAGAAGCATGAGGATGACCTCGGGGGGCAGGGCCAGATAGTCGTATATGCCGAAGAGCCGCTTCAGATCGCTGCTGCTGAGCACATGGCCCAACACCTTCTGCGCCTCAGTGACTATGGCGGCAAAGCCGGCGTCCTCCTTTGAACGGCGTACCAGGTCCTCCGTCTCGTACTCCGGCAGCTCTTCCGCCGGGGCGGGCCTGGCGCTTTGCTCCGCTGCCGCGGGCCGGCTCCCGCCTTCCGGCAGCAGGCCCATGCGCTGGAGCTTCTCCCGGGCGGCGTTGATCTCCCCCATGGTGCGGCACAGCTCCCTGGCCGCCTGCTCCAGGTCCTCCCCGCCCCGGCTGTGAAGATAGATATACAGCAGGGCCACATCCCCGTCATGGGCGGCGATAAGCGCCTCGGCTATGGACTTGTCCCGGGAGCAGGGCTGCATTTTCTTACCTCTTTATCCTGTAGTATCCGGCCTAAGGCGGCAAAATTAAATTTATGTTAATGTTTAATCCATAAATTCCTGCGCCGCCGTGGTATAATTTATCAGCCGGCCGTCGCTCCGGCCGGCAAACTTTCGTAAAAGTTTTCCTCTTTTGCGCTAAATCATATTATACCATTATTTTTTTCTTGTCGCAATAGCCTTATCTGTGCTATACTATGCTGGAGTTATAGTGTACATATATAGGAGAGATAGACAAATGCTGGAATTGCTTTCTCCCGCCGGCTCGCCGGAGGCGGTCATCGCCGCCGTGCAGAACGGTGCGGACGCAATATATATGGGTATGGGCAACTTCAACGCCCGCCGGGGAGCCAAGAACTTCAGCGACGAGGAGTTTGAAAAGGCTATACGTTACTGCCGCATCAGAGGCTGCAAGGTCTACGTCGCCCTGAACACCCTGGTGGGGGACAGGGAGGTGGAGGCCGCCCTGGCCGCCGCCCGCCTGGCCTCCCAGAGCGGGGCGGACGCCCTGCTGGTCCAGGACCTGGGTCTGGTACGGGCCATACGTCAGGCCCTGCCTGATATTCCCATCCACGCCAGCACCCAGATGAGCATCCACAATCTGGCAGGAGTGGAAGCCGCCGCCGAGATGGGCCTGACCCGGGCGGTGCTGGCCAGGGAGCTGAGCCTGGAGCAGATAAAATTCATCAGTCAACACGCCTCCATCGAGACGGAGATCTTCGTCCATGGGGCTTTGTGTTTCTGCCATTCGGGCCAGTGCTACATGTCCAGCCTCATAGGCCGGCGCAGCGGCAACCGGGGCATGTGCGCTCAGCCCTGCCGTATGCAGTACAGCCTGGGCGGCCGTATGGACGACTTTCCCATGTCTCTGAAGGACAACTGTCTGGTGGACCGCCTCCAGGAGATAGAGGAGGCCGGTGTGAAGTGCGTGAAGATAGAAGGCCGCATGAAGCGCCCGGAATATACCGCCATCGTCACCAAAATATATTCCAAGGCCATCAAGGAACAGCGCCAGCCCACGCCTGAGGAGATGAGCTCCCTGGAGAAGGCCTTCTCCCGCCAGGGCTTTACTCAGGGCTATTTCGACGGGAGCAAGCAGGACATGTTCGGTACCCGTCAGGATGCGGACCGGGATTCGGAGAAGATGTTCACTCTGGCCCGCCGGGCCTATGCCGAGGGCGAGATGCGCCGGGTGCCGGTGCATTTCTACACTGTGGCGGAGAAGGCCCAGCCCATCAAGGGCATAGCCTTTGACGACGACGGGAACCGCGCCGTGGCCTACGGCGCCGTGCCCGAGCGGGCCAAGGGCCAGGGGCTCACCGACGCCTACCTCACCGAGCAGATGTTCAAGACCGGCGGCACCCCCTACAACTGTGTGGAAAACAAGGCCAAGGCCGATCCCGGCCTGTACCTGCCCGCCGCAGAGATAAACGAGCTGAGGCGCAAGCTGGTGGCCGAGCTCAGCGAACAGCGGGCCATACCCCCCCAGCGCCGCCTGGGCCCCATGCCCCAGCGCCCCAAAAGCAAGAGCGTGGTCACCGATCCCGCCATGATCTTCCAGGTGCTCACCGAAGAGCAGCTGAGCCCGGAGCTGGCGGAGATGCGGCCCAAATACATATACGTTCCTCTCATGCTCATGGCCGACCATTTTGACAAGGTCTCTCTCTTTACAGAAAAGGGGGCCGTCCCCGTGGCTGTGCTGCCCCGGATAATCACCGACAATGAGATGAAGGGCGTATATAACGCCCTCGCCAAGGTCTTCGACCTGGGAGTGAACGAGGCCCTGGTGGGCAATCTCGGCCACGCTATGCTGGCAAGGCAGGCAGGCATGAAGCTGAGAGGAGACTTTGGTCTCAACTGCTTCAACTCCCTCACTATGGAAGTGCTGCAGCAGGCGGGCTTCATCTCCGCCACCGCCTCCTTCGAGCTGCGCCTGGCCCAGATAAAGGACCTGTCCAAGCCTATGGATACGGAGATGATAATCTATGGCCGCCTGCCCCTCATGGTCTCCGACCAGTGTATCATCCGCCACAGCGCAGGCCGCTGCAACTGTCAGACCCCGGTGCAGATGTCCGACCGTATGGGCTCTGTGTTCCCGGTGGTGAAGGAGTTCGGCTGCCGCAATGTTATATACAACGCCCACAAGCTCTACCTGGCCGACAAGAAGGAGGACCTGTTCTCCGCCGGCCTTTGGGGGCTGCGCATGATGTTCACCACCGAGAGCGCCAGGGAGTGCGTGGAAGTGGTGAAAGGCCACATGGGTCTCAGCGACTACAAGCCCAACGTCCTCACCCGGGGGCTATACTACCGGGGCGTTGATTGAAAAGAGGTAATTTGCAATGGATATAGTTCTGGCCTCAGGCTCTCCCCGGCGCCGGGAACTTTTACAGATGTTGGGAGTCAAAGACCTTAAGGTCATTCCTGCCAAGGGGGAGGAGCTGGCTCCCGCCGGTCTGGAGCCGGGAGAGCTGGTGAAGTTCCTGGCCTCCCACAAGGCCCGGGAGGTAGCTGCCCTTTGCGGGCGGGACGATGTGATAATCGCCGCCGACACCATAGTCTGGCACCAGGGCCGCATCTTCGGCAAACCTCACTCCCGGGAGGAGGCGGCTCAGATGCTCCGCAGTCTCTCCGGGTGCAGCCATCAGGTGTTTACCGGCGTGTCTGTGCTCCGCCGGGACCGGGAGCTGCTGGAATGGGAGATGAGCCGGGTGCATTTTCGTCCTTTGCAGGAGGATGAGATAAGCCGCTACATAGCCACCGGCGAGCCTATGGACAAGGCCGGCGCCTACGGCGCCCAGGGCAAAGCCGCCCTCTTCGTTCGGGGTATAGACGGAGACTTCTTCAATGTCATGGGCCTGCCGCTGTGCACTCTGGGCCAAATGCTGAAAGAGCAGGGAGTTGTGCTTCTTTGAAAGAATATCTTAGGAAAAACGGTATAAAGGTCGCCATTATCGTCACCGCCGTGGTGCTGCTGGTGGGCATCACCGCCGCCGCCCGGGGCGGGCAGATAAGCTTTGTGCAGAACGTGACCGGCATTATGGAAGCGCCGCTGAAACGGGTGCTCAGCTCCGCCGTCAACTGGGTGGACGGCATATACGGCTATATCTTTGAATATGACTCCCTGCGGGCGGAAAACGAGTCCCTCAGAGCCCAGCTGGCCGAAGCTCAGGAGTCGGCAAGAGACGGCATAGAGGCCTCGGAGGAAAACACCCGGCTGCGCCGCCTCCTGGAGCTGCGGGAACAGCACACCGACTATGTGCTGGAGAGCAGCAAGGTGGTGCTCTGGTCCTCCTCCAACTGGTCCTCCAGCTTCACCATAAGCAAGGGCTCCAACAGCGGCATCGAGATGGGGGCTCCCGTCATAACCGAATACGGCGCCGTAGTGGGTCAGATAACCGAGCTGGGCGACACCTGGGCCACCGTCAGCACCATCATCGACGTGGACATGAGCCTGGGCGCCTTTGTGGGCGTCTCCGGCAACTCCGGAATGGTAGTGGGCGAGTTCGGCCTTATGCGGGATAAGCAGGCCAAGCTCACCTTCCTGGCCGATGGGGCCCAGATCTTCGTGGGGGACGACGTGCTCACCTCCGGCTCCGGCGGAGCCTTCCCCGCAGGCCTGGTCATCGGCACTCTCACCGCCGTGCAGACCGAGGCCGGCGGCCAGGTGGAATACGGCATCGTAGAGCCCCAGTGCGATCTGGACTCTTTAGTACAGGTGTTCATAATAAAAGACTTTGAAGTGGTGGAATGAGCCTTGCTTAATCTCTTTGAAAAAATCAATATACGCAAGCTGCTGAAATACCTGCTGTTCATGTTCCTCTCCCTCATATGCCAGAACACCATCTTCACCCAGCTGCGCCTCTTCGGCGTGTGTCCCCTGCTGCTGCCCGCCGTGGCCGTAGCCGTGGGCATGTTTGAAGGGCCGGTGTTCGGCGCCTATTTCAGCCTCATCATGGGTATTTTCGGGGACATGGCCTTTGTAGAGCAGGATGTGCTCTTTACCGCCGTGCTCCCTTGCCTGTCCTTTGCGGCGGCTTTCATGTCCCAGTACTTCATCAACCGCCGCCTCTTTGCCTATATGGGCCTGGCCCTGGCTGCCTCGGTGATAACCGCCTCGGTGCAGATGCTCATGACCATCGCCCGGGACAGCTTCAGCCTCTCCATGATAAGCACGGTGGTCACCCAGTCCCTGTGGTCCATGCCCGCCGCCCTGCTGGCCTATTTCCCGCCGGCCCGGTGGATAAAGCAGTAGTTTTCCCCTCCCCCTTTCAGAAAGGATAAGTCCATGAACAAACGATTGATAAAACCTGCAAGACTCCTGGCCATGGCCCTGATCCTGGTGCTTCTGCTGTCTGTATACCTGGTTTTCCTTTACGACCTGCAAATAGTCCAGGGCGAGGAGTATTATAACCGCAGCAACGAGCTCAGCGAGGACACCCGTACCGTCACCGCCACAAGGGGCAATATCTTTGACCGCTACGGCCGCCTTATGGTGGGCAACACCGAATGTTATAACCTGAAGATAGACACCGACAAGCTCTTTGCCAATGAGGACCCCAACGCCGTCATACTGGAGCTGGTGGAGATGGTGGAGAGCTTCGGAGACAAATATACCGACGATCTGCCTATAAGCATGGAGCCCCCCTTTGAATACCTGGAGGACATGACGGAGATCCAGCGCACCATGCTGGAGGCCTATTTTACCGACAAGACCAGGGTCAAGGAATTTGAGGACATGGGCATCCCCGCCAGCCCCAGCGCCGTGGAGCTCATGAGCTATATGCGCACCCGTTATGATATAGACAACAGCTATACCGCCGAGGAGATGCGTATCATCGCCGGCGTCCGCTATTCCATAAACGTCCGCTATTCCGTCAACACCGCCGACTATATCTTTGTTGAAGACGCAGGCATGAAGCTCATCTCCTCCATCATGGAGCAGAAGCTGGTGGGCATAGAGGTGGAGCGGGCCTATGTGCGCAAATACAGCACCGAATACGCCGCCCATATCCTGGGCTACACCGGCCTTATGACCCAGGAGGAGTACGAGCGCTACTCCCTGCTGGACTATGCCAACGACGCCATGGTGGGCAAGGACGGCATAGAGTATGCCTTTGAGAGCTACCTCCACGGCAAGGACGGTGAAGTGATCGAGATAAAGAATGCCGCAGGCACGGTGCTCTCCACCGTGTATACCGAGGAGCCCGTACCCGGCAACCACATATACCTCACCATCGACAGTGTGCTCCAGGAGCAGACGGAGCGTATCCTGGCCAGCGGCGTGGAGGCCTTGAAGCGCACCCAGGCCCAGGCCAAGGCCGAGGCTGCCGCCAGAGGCGAGACCACAGACCCGGAATTCAAGGACGAGATAACCGGCGCCGCCGCCGTGGTGGTGGATGTTCGCACCGGCGAGCCCCTGGCCATGGCCAGCTGGCCTACTTACGATGTGTCCACAGTTATTGAGAACTACCAGGAGCTGATGGAAACTCCCAATGCGCCCCTCTTCAACCGGGCGCTGCTGGGCGCCTACGCCCCCGGCTCCACCTTCAAGCCCTGCACCGCCATTGCCGCCCTCACCAACGGCATAATCAACACCGAAGACAAGATAAGCTGCGAAGGTGTGTTCACCAAATACGCCGCCGACGGTTACGCTCCTGAGTGCTGGATCTGGGCCGAGGGCTATACTCACCAGGAGGAGGTGGTGACCACCGCCATCCGTGACTCCTGCAACTATTTCTTCTATACCATCTCAGATACCCTGGGCGTTGACATCATGGGCGAGGTGGCCCACAACTTCGGTCTGGGCGTATCCACCGGCATAGAGCTGGTGGAGACTACCGGCAACATGTCCAATCAGGCAAACCACGCCGATTACGCCGGTACCGAGTGGCGTATAGGTGATACCCTGCAGGCCGGCATCGGCCAGGCGGACAGTATCTTCACCCCCCTGCAAATGGCGGAGTACTGCGCCACCGTGGCCAACAGCGGCACCCGCTATTCCGCTTCCATCCTCAAGTCCATACGCAGCTATGACTATTCTGAAAAGCTCTATGAGCGGGAGCCGGAGATACTCAGCACCGTGGAAAGCGCCGATTACAACTGGGCCGCCGTCCACGAGGGCATGTACGAGGTGCTCCATGACTGGGCCCATAACGGCACCAACGTGGAAGTCTGGGTAGACTGCGACTGGGAAGTGGCCGGCAAGACGGGTACCGCCCAGAAGGGTGAAAATATCCAGAACGACGGTCTGTTCATGTGCTACGCCCCCTACGACGACCCTGAGGTGGCTATCTTCGTGGTGGTGGAGCGAGGCGGTGCCGGCGCAAACGTGCAGTTTATCGCCCGGAACATAATGGACGCCTATATAACCATCCGGGGTTACAGCGACACCTCCGAGGAAGAAATGACTCTGCTGAAATGAACAGCCGCCCTTCTCCCGGGACAGATTGTTAATTTCCAGTAAACTGGCAATAAAAGCTCTTGCAAAAGTTCTGTTTTGTGTATATAATTAGACGAATGGACGATTTTTGGATAGAGTATGATGTGAAATGGAGTAAATTATGAACATTGCGTTGATGGCCCACGACAGGAAAAAGGAGCTGATGGTGCAGTTTTGCATCGCCTATTGCGGTATTCTGGCTGAGCATTCTCTCTGTGCGACCCATGTAACCGGCAAACTGGTCTCCGAAGCAACAGGGCTGCCCATAACCCTGTACCTCCACGCCGATCAAGGCGGAGCCCAGCAGATCGGCGCCCGCATTTCCTTTAATGAGATCGACCTGGTCCTGTTCTTCTGCGACCCTGCAAATCCCAAGGGCTTTGACGATATCAATAAAATCGAACGTCTCTGCGATCAGTATCAGATCCCCTTTGCCACCAATGCCGCCACGGCGGAGGTGCTGGTGCAGGGCCTGCGCCGTGGCGATCTGGACTGGCGCAACATCGTCAATCCCCAGAAGCACTGATCCTAAATCTAATAAAGGGGCTCCCCGGCCCCACCCCGCCGCTCCCCGGCGGGAAGCCACTGGCGCAGCAATGCTGCGCCAGTGTTTTGCCTTTTTTTCTCCCCTGCTATTGACAAAAGGGATATCCTGGTATACTTATAATATGTTGAAAAAGACTGAAAGGAATCTATATCCATGGCAAAGGTATCACCCCGTACACTATCCGGCTTCATGGAACTGCTGCCGGATTCTCAAATGAAAATGGAGCGGATGATGGAAGTCCTGCGCCAAAGCTACGGCGTCTATGGCTTCACTCCCCTGGATACCCCCATAATCGAATCCGCCGAGGTGCTGCTGGCCAAGGGCGGCGGCGAGACGGAAAAGCAGATATACCGCTTCTCCAAGGGGGACAGCGACCTGGCCCTACGCTTTGACCTCACCGTACCTCTGGCAAAGTACGTGGCCGCCCACTATGGAGAGCTGACTTTCCCCTTCCGCCGCTACCAGATAGGCAAGGTCTACCGGGGCGAGCGGGCCCAGCGGGGCCGCTTCCGGGAATTCTACCAGGCGGATATAGACGTCATCGGCGACGGCAAGCTGGATATCATAAACGAGGCGGAGATCCCCGCCATAATCTATAATACTTTTACAAAGCTGGGCATCAGCAAATTCAAAATAAAGGTGAACAACCGCAAGCTCCTCAACGGCTTTTACGCCATGAACGGCATGAGCGAAAAGGCTGGGGATATCATGCGCACTGTGGATAAGCTGGACAAGATAGGCCCGGAAAAGGTGCGCCAGCTCCTTATAGACGAGGTGAAGATGCTCCCCTGCAAGGCGGAAAACGTCCTGGACTTCATGGCCATCCAGGGCAGCAACGCCGAGGTCATCGCCGCTCTGGAACGCTTCAAAGGCATGGACGCCACCTTTGACACCGGCCTTGAAGAGCTGAAGACCGTGGCCCGCTATCTTTCCGGCTTCGGCGTGCCGGAGGAGAATTTTGCCATAGACCTGACCATAGCCCGGGGTCTGGATTACTACACCGGCACCGTATATGAAACGGAGATGACCGAGCACCCGGAGATAGGCTCCGTCTGTTCCGGCGGCCGCTATGACAATTTGGCGGAGTACTACACCGACAAGCAGCTGCCCGGCGTGGGCATATCCATCGGCCTGACCCGGCTGTTCTATGTGCTGGGGGAGCAGGGTCTCTTGTCCCATGAGCTTATCACCGCCCCCTGCGACGCCCTGGTCATACCCATGACCGAGGACCTGGGCTATGCCATTTCCGCCGCCACCGCCCTGCGCCAGGCGGGAGTGCGCACCCAGCTCTACAGCGAGAAGAAGAAGTTCAAGGCCAAGATGAGCTATGCCGGCAAGCTCTCCATCCCCTTCGTGGTGCTGGTGGGCGAGGACGAGATAAGCGAAGGGCTGCTGTCCGTGAAGGACATGGCCAGCGGTGAGCAGGTGAAGCTGAGCCCCGCCCAGGCAGCAGAGCACATCGCCGCCGCCGTGGCAAAGCGCAACAGCGGCGCCGTCATCAAAGAATAAACCGGGAAAAGTGAGGAGATAGGAAAATGACACAGAACCGTACACATACCTGCAATGAGCTGCGTATAGAGAACGTGGGGGAAAAGGTCCGTATAGTGGGCTGGATGGAAAACGTCCGGGAAGTGGGCAGCAACTTTGCCTTCGTGGTGGTCCGGGACTTCTACGGCACCACCCAAGTGGTCATTGAGGACGAGAAGCTGATGGCCCAGGTGAAGGGCATCAACAAGGAGTCCACCATCGCCGTGGACGGCGTGGTCCGGGAGCGGGCCAGCAAGAACCCCAAGCAGGCCACCGGCGACATTGAGGTGGTCCCGGAGAAGATAGAGGTCCTGGGCAAGTGCCGCTACAACGAGCTGCCCTTTGAGATAAACCGCAGCCGTGAGGCCGACGAGACCCAGCGCCTGCGCTATCGCTACCTGGACCTGAGAAACCCCGCAGTAAAGCAGAACATCATCCTCCGCTGCAATGTGGTGGCCGCCCTGCGCCAGGCTATGACCGAGCATGGCTTCCTTGAGATAAGCACCCCCATACTCACCGCCTCTTCTCCCGAGGGGGCCAGGGACTACCTGGTGCCCGCCAGGAAGCACCCGGGCAAGTTCTACGCCCTGCCCCAGGCCCCTCAGCAGTTCAAGCAGCTGCTGATGACCGCCGGCTTTGACCGCTATTTCCAGATAGCCCCCTGCTTTAGGGACGAGGACGCCAGAGGGGACCGCTCCCCCGGGGAGTTCTACCAGCTGGATATGGAGATGGCCTTCGCCAGCCAGGACGACGTCTTTGCCGTGCTGGAGGACGTGCTGCCCCCCATCTTTGCAAAGTACGGCACCTACAACATCGCCTCCACCGCCCCCTTTAGGCGCATCCCCTATCTGGAGGCCATGGAGACCTACGGCTCCGACAAGCCGGACCTGCGCATAGACCTCACCGTCCAGGACATCAGCGCTCTGGTTTCCGGCGTAGACTTTGCCCCCTTTGCCGAAGGGAACACCGTCAAGGCCATCGTGGTCAGCGACTGCGCCCTGACCCGCAAGAATATAGACAAGCTCTGCGCCGACGTGGAGGTCCAGGCCGGGCACAAGCCCTATTGGTTCAAGCTGGATGAAAGCGGCGAGCTCTCCGGCGGCATCGCCAAGTTCCTTTCCGGGCGCAAGGAGCAGGTCATACGCACTCTGGGCCTGAAGCCTGGCTGTCTGGTGGGCGTGGCCGCCGGCAGCAAGGAGGCCGCCCAGAAGACCGCCGGCGTCATGCGCAAGATGCTGGGCGCCGCCTGCCCCAACCACATGGACAAGGAGCGCTATGAGTTCTGCTGGATAGTGGACTTCCCCATGTATGAGATAGGCGAAGAGAGCGGTGAGCTGGAGTTCTGCCACAATCCCTTCTCCATGCCCTCCGGCGGCCTGGATGTGCTGCTGAAGGCGGAGCGTGGGGA
>CALWVZ010000038.1 GCA_944385125.1 uncultured Oscillospiraceae bacterium | reverse complement strand
GGCCCCTCAACTGGATGTCACCCAAAGCGGTACTTTTTTCTTTCCCCAATGTGTAACACATCATTGACAAACCTACACAAGGGTCGCAACGGGTCTTGGCCCAAATATATAAAATAAGTCCGCCGTAAGCGACATATAATAGTGCAAAAGGCGGACTGCCACCGGCAGTCCGCCCCGCAGGCGATATTTTCTTTTTACGGGAAAACTCTCGCACCGCTTGACAATTTCCCGTTTTAGATGTATCCATATATACATATGGCGCACCATCCGGCAGTTTATCTCTCTTACCGCCCGGGCTCTTGTCTGGTTCTATTATCTGCGCCCTATCAAAAAATACTCAGGCATTTTTTGCCTGTGCCGTGAAAGGAAGCTCCATGGAAACAATGTCTGTCCTTCTTATGCTGGCAGCCGGGATTTTGTCCCTGGTCATACTGTTCAAGATACTCGCAGCGCCTATCAGGCTGGTGTTCAAACTGCTGCTGAATGCCGTCTGCGGTTTTGCCCTGCTCATCGTGGTAAATATCATCAGCGGCTTTTTTGATTTCTCGGTGGAGATCAACTTTATCAATGTGCTGATAGCCGGCTGCTTCGGCATTCCAGGCGCTCTGCTTTTGGTCCTGCTCAAAATTTTATTTTAAACATCCCATCGCCGCCGGGCAGTTAGAAAGCTGCCGGCGGCTTTTATTGAAACTCCCTGTTTTCAAGGCCGGGCCCCTGATTCTACCGACAGTCGGTTGCATTTTTCTCTTCCCGAGTCTAAGATGTGGTTACAGAGTTTAGGGGGGCGCAGCAATGCACGAGATCGACAAGTTCCAATTTGGCAGCTTTGTAGCCGAGCTGAGGCGGGAGAAAAACTATACCCAAAAGCAGCTGGCCCAACTGCTGTGCATATCCGATAAGGCCGTATCAAAATGGGAGCGGGGCCTGAGCCTGCCGGACATCTCCATGCTGCTGCCTTTGGCGGACATACTGGAAGTTAGCGTTACGGAGCTGCTGGAGAGCCGCCGCATAGATGCGGCAGAATCCAGCGGCAAAGAGCAGGTAGAGGAAATCGTGAAAAAGGCCCTCAGCTTTTCCGGGGAGAAATTGCCCCAGAGAGGCGGCGCTTCCAGGCGGGCAAAATTGGCTTTTATTTTATGCAGCTGTATCAGCCTGGCCATAATCGCATATCTGTATTTTACCGGCGGATCTGAGAGTTTTCTCCCGGGAAGCATGACCATGGTGGGGCTGTGCTTTCTCTTCGGCGTATACTTTACTTTTCTTGTCAAAGACCGCCTGCCGGACTATTACGACGAAAATTCCATCAGCTCCTACAGCGACGGCATTTTCAGGCTCAATCTTGCGGGAGTGCGCTTTAATAACCGCAACTGGCCCCACATTTTAAATGCTCTTCGCAGCTGGTGCCGCTGGGCCCAGGTCGTCCTCATGGTATTGATTCTAATTATACGAAGCTGGTTCCCCAATCTGAAAATCGGCCCGTATCTTCCTGCTGTCCTGTCGCTGTTTGTACTGGGGTTGTTTGTCCCAGTTTACATAACTGCTAAGAAATACGAATAATATATTTTGCTCAAGGCCGTGGGGGAAAAGTCCTCCACGGCCTGAGGCTGCAGAAAAAGCCTCGCAGAGTTTTTTCGCCGCAGCGAAAAAATAAATTCAATCGTTTTCTGCGGCGGCGTGTACGTCGCAGAAAACACTTCTCACGGAGCGAAGTGTCGAATTGTACGCCTCTGGCGTACAACCGAGGCATGGAGCGAAGTGCAATCCCTTTTGTCGAAGAAGACTTGGTCTTCTTCGACAAGCTGAGGCCGTGGGGGAAAAGTCCTCCACGGCCTTGAAATGTTTTTATTCATAGGGCTCTATCACCTCAGGCGGGTCCTCCCCCGCCTCTATTTTAGGCAGGTACCAGCTGTCATAGAAATAGGGCCGGCTCTGGCCTGCCGGCCACAGCTCACCCCAGGGCCGAAGATACATCACATAATAGAAGCTGCCCGTGCTGTCGTCACTGTAGGAGCCGCTGAGCCGAAGGAGCGTCCCGCCGTCCTCATCAAGCTTTATCGTCACAGCTCCCCGGGCCAGACTTATGTCTAGGAATTCACCGCCTGAGCAGTAGTAGTCCCCGTCGCTGTACTGGAAGTCGATTCGTGCCAGATAGTAGTCCTTGGGCATATCCTCGTCCCACAGCAGCAGAGAAAGCTCCCCGTCTGCAGAGCTGAGCTCGCCGCAGCAGTCCCAGCTGTAGCCGTCCAGCTTTCTCCAGCCTTCCTTGGTGTCGGTAATATACCAGTAGCCATACCAATAGCGCCCCAATTCGGCCTTTTGCTTGGGGCTTTCAGCCTTGTTCTCAGACTCCAGTATTGTGATCCTCTTTTCCAGGGAAGCGCAGCCGCAGACAGCCATGATCCCAAGACAGCACATCAGCAGCAGTAGTCGTTTAAAACCTCTCTTCAAGCTTATCCCAACTTTACAACTATATAATCTCCTATCTTCTCCACGGAACCGTAATAAGGGTATTCCGCCATACGTTCAAATTCCGGCGATGCGCTTATGGTCTCCAGCTCCTCTTCCCCGGCAAATTCTATATCGAAGCCCAGATACTGGCGGAAAAGATTCTCTCTGGAATAGATATTGATAAGGTCGTAGGATGGCCCCAGCAGCAGAGAGGTGTCCAGCTCCGGGGCATAATACAGCAGATTGTCCTGCTGCCCGATTATTGCCAGCTTGCTGTTTTCATCAAAGCCTTCCGTCTCCTTTATCTGGGCGATCATGGAGACATAAAAGGAGTCCGCAGCCTCATACTGCAAGTGCATTTTAAGGTAGCACATGTTTGCAAAATATACATTGGCGCCAACTACCAGGCACAGCAGAAGGGCCATAACATCCTTTGCCGGCCTAACTAAAGCTGGCCCCAGCTTCTCCGCCACAAGAGCCGCAAGGAAATAGACGCATATAAAGCTATAGAGCACCAGAGTGTGTATGGACTGGGCTGACATCAACAGGTACATGCAGTTGATGCTCAGGGGCAGCAGGAGCAAAAGAACAGCCAGCAGCGCCCAGCGCAGAGCCCCAGCCCTCCTGGCCGCTGAAAGGACTGCGCCCAAGAGCACAAAGGCGGCAAGGAGGAGATGCACTATTCTGGAGGTCTCGGAGCTGATAACATAGTAATTGCGGTAGCTAAAGATATCCAGGAAGTTCTGATAAGCCAGCCGTATCTTACCCGCTATGCTGGCGGAAGAGTTTACATTTTCCAGTACATAGCTGTTGAATTCCATACCTGTGAGCTTGAAGGCCAGAAGAGTGAGCGCAAAGTAAACCGCCAGGGCAGCCGCCATCATCCCCAGGGCTTTCAGTCCCCACAGGACAATCTGCCAGGGGGACTTCTGTCCTTCCAGGCAGTATTTGATCATGATGAGCACAAAGAAACTTGCACTGACAGCCACATAGGCCTGGTAAATACTGAGACATAAAATCAGGGCCAGAGCGGCAGCCGTATAATTCTTTATTCCTCCCCTGGTGAAAAGCCAGACGCAAAGAGCCGAGAGGAAGAAGGCCAGGCCATAGGCGGCGCTGGTGAACATGAAGCAGAAAGTCCCTGTCAGGGAGGGAAAGCTCACCGTAAGGGCGGCCAGCAGCATCTGAAGGACAGGCGAAGAAATGTCCAGGCTGCGCAGGAAAATGCACGCAGAAACGGCAATAAACAGCAGCGTAATCAGTCCGTAGATCCAGGGCATTGACCAGTCCGGGAACAGGAGCTTGGACAGCTCCAGCCCCCAGCGGCCGGAAGTGACGGTTGCGCCCTTGTAGAACAGGGCTTCAATATCGTCATGGTTCACAAGCTTATTGGCAAACATGAACATATGGGCGGCAAGGCCGACCAGCAGCGCTGAAAGAAAAGGAAGACGGTTGGCCAAATATAGGCTCTTCAACCGGAAATATAGTTTTTCGCTAAAAGAGAATTCAGACTTATCCATACAGTTTACCTTTGTCCCCGGCCCCGGGATGCAGGGCTCAGAGTATTTTCAATTCGATTTTGCGTGCTTGACGGGATGATGCTCCATGCAGTGGAACAGTCCGCAGAATCCAAGGGCAGCAACAGGCAGCATGAGGATAAAATAGGGCAAGGCGTATTGGCTTTTTGCCTCGGAGAGCAAATGGTACAATATTCCTCCAAGAATCACCAGCAGCGGCAAACAATGTACGATATCCCGGTGCAAAAGCAGATAGACGCAGGCCAGCAGCGCCCCCAGGAAAATAAGCTGCTGGTATTGGTTCATGAACATGATGGAAATAGTCTGTCCACCATCGCAGAACCAGTCGTACAAAAAGCCCTTTTCACCATAGCTCTGCTGGACCTGATTTATCCAAAGGCTCTCATAGCTGGGCTCGTTCCACTGGGTCCTGAGCTTCTCCCAGTAAAATTCCATGGCTTTCCCCGGATTGACGGAGAAATAGGCGGCTCTGTCCTGAATAACTTTTATGGCGTTTTCTTCCGTGGCCTGGGTGCTCATACCGCTGTCCATAAAAATGTTTACGGTGTAATCCTCCTTGTACCATCCCGGCCCGGCATAGCCCTCGCTCATGCCCATTGCTACCCAGGCCAGCATCGGGATACCCTCGCCAAAATCCTTCCCGGAGCGTTTTTCATAGCTGTTTTGAGGGATACCGTCCATGGTCACAACTGCAACAACGGCCAGCAGCAGACATATAAGGGACTTGAGCCCCCTGTTCCTCATAAGGTCAATGAACCATATTATCCAAACAGCCACGGCGACGATCATATAGTTTAGCTTCACGATCACGGCCAGGCCCAGGAAAAGGGCGCATAGCAGACCCTGCCAAAGCCGGCGGTGGCGCAGGAAGGCGGTAAAGGCCCACATAGCCGCCGCCGACAGAGCAAAACCGGGCATGATGCCGTAAAGGAAGGTACATGACAGTACCGGCGGCAGGCAGAATATCATGAGGATCATGGTAAATATCTGTATGCGTCGGTTCTGGAAGAGCTGCCAGTTCATCTGTATCAGGGCATGGTAAGCCAGCATCAGCCATATGACGTTTAGCCCCTGTAGGGCCAGGCGATAGTAGCCCGCCGGCATACCGGGAAGCAGGCTCCCCATCAGTCTGAAAGCCATTTCTGCATACATTACATAGCCAAGCTGGAAGGGGAAGCGGTAGAAATAGGCGTCCAGGGCGTCGAAGTCGCCGGAAGCCGCCCGCTCGGCAGCGTACAGCAGTTGGTAGGAATCGGAATACCAGGGAGCGGCCAGTTTGACCGAGATTATAAAGGAGCAGCCCAGCAAAAGCACAATGAGCATCAATGCCAGCTCCGTGCGCCACAGGCTGAAATTTACGCAATGTCTGTACAGGAGGTACAGGCTGGACATAAAGAGTATAAGCAGCAGAATATTAAGGAAAATATTGTCTGCATAGATCTCCACCAGCTCTCCTGCCTCATTGTTCATGCTCACATCCGCCGTCTCCATATAAGCTGAGATGGTGAGCGGCAGCATAAACAGCGTGGATAGCGTGAGAATAACCGCCGCCCCAAGCTTTGAGAGCCAGGAAACGGCAGAATCAATGTATCCCGGCTTCATAATCTCCCCCCTGGATCATATCTTCTGATATTTATTTATATCATATATGCTCTTACAATTCAAATAATTTTGCATCATCACCTTCAAGTCCTTCGCATAAAAAACGGGCTGTAAGCCTCCTCCTGAAGAAAGCTCCCCCGGGAGGCTGACAGCCCGCTCCATATCAAGTTCAAAGCTCTTCCACTGCGCTTACATTCTCCACAGCGCTAATGGTTTTTACCAGTTCCTCGTCCAGCTGCTTTCTGCTGACCCGCACGGATACTATGGCGCAGTATCTCATGGTGTCGTTTTCTCCGGCCGCTCTGCTTATCTCCAGTTCCTTCATGTTCAGGCGCTTGTCCCTGATTATCTTTACTATCTCCTCTATGACCTTGGCGTCGGTATATTCGATATAGAGATGCACGTCGTCGGCTTTCATGGCGTAGCGGTATTCAAAGCGGACAAGCACCAGCTCCGCAAGCAGCACCATCAGCGCGGCAAACAGAGCGCATTCCACGTAGCCTGCACCGCAGACCAGGCCTATAATGGCTGCCGTCCAGAGTCCGGCCGCCGTTGTCAGCCCCTTTATCCGCTGATGCTTTGTGACGATGATTGTACCTGCGCCGATAAAGCCCACGCCTGCGATCACCTGGGCCCCCAGGCGGGCGATATCCGTGTACATGCCCATATTCAGGTACAGGTATTGACTGGTCAGGGTAGTCATCGCCGCTCCCAGACATATGAGTATATGGGTACGAAATCCGGCGGGGCGTCTCTTATATTCCCGTTCAATGCCGATAAGGCCGCCGCAGATGACCGCCAGCACCATCCGCACCGTGATGGACAGCAGGTCCACGTCCCTGACAAAATCCAGGCATGACAGCATTTCCGTTCCCCCCTCTCAGACTTCCTCAATGGCAAGGATGCCGTCTATAGTGGCGATCTTCGCCAGGACTTCCGCATGCTGAAACTGCTTCGGCAGGCGGATGCTGAACAGGGCGTTCACCTGTTCCAGATGCCCGCCGCCGGACTTGTCGATCTCTACGTCAAAGATCTTGATCTCTGAGGCTTTGAGATAAGTCACCACCGAGCCCAGATTTTCCATGCTGTCCATACCCACATATATGGCCATGTTCCTGGCCCGGCGCAGCACCACCGCCTCGATAAGGGGCAGCAGCTTCATGGAAAACACGATGAGGAGAGTGCCCATTATCATACACTCGTAAAAGCCTGCGCCGATGGCAATGCCTATGCAGGCCGAGGCCCAGAGCCCCGCCGCCGTAGTCAGGCCTTTCACCTCCTGCTTGCCGGTGACGATAATGGTGCCTGCCCCCAAAAAGCCCACGCCGTTTATGACCTGCGCCCCAAAACGGGACAGGTCGGTCTTAAGTCCAATCGTATCGGCGGTAAGGGCCCAGCGGTTATTCAGCATATAGTCCAGGTATTGGCTGAGGATGACCGTAAGAGTGGCGCCCACAGCCACCAGCATATAGGTGCGAAAGCCCGCCGGGCGGCCTTTCTTTTCCCGCTCGAAGCCCAAGATACCCCCAACCAGCATGGCCAGGACCACCCGCAGCATCATTGAACACATATTAAGTTCCCTAAGATAAGACAGGCAGCCCATCATCCGCCATCTCCTCAAAAAATATACAGAGCGCTGAAAGACCAGCGCTCCGTCTTTTTATTTGGCCGCTTCTTGCGGGTATTATATCATCCGAAAAGATTTTTACAATTGGAATTAAACACAAAAATTCCCGCTCATTTGTGGTAGTTATCAACAAAAAATTCTTTTAAGTAGTTCAGGAACTTGTTGAAGCTCGCTAAGCTCATAATCTGGGACCGGGTCTCCTTCATGGCTTTTGTGCTTTGGGTTGAACCAGCAGGTTTTTATTCCTGCGTTTATGCCGCCCAGGATATCCGAGCTGAGGCTGTCCCCTATAATTATGCACCTGTCCCGGTCAAAATCAGGTATCCTGGCAAAGCAGCGCTGAAAGAATTCCCGGTCCGGCTTGTTGAAGCCTATGTCCTCGGAAATAAAAATTTCCTCAAAATACGGGGCAATACCTGCGCTTTTCAGTCTTCCGGCCTGGACCACCGCCGTACCGTTGGAGCAGATAAACAACCTGCAGGACCCCTGAAGTTTTTCCAGCAGTTCCTCCGCTCCCGGCATAAAGTAATGCCCCTGAGACAGAAAATTTTCGTACAGCGCCTTGGCCCGCCTGCTGGGCAGCTCCAGGCCCAGTTCATCAAAGAGTATCTGGAACCGGCCCACCAGCACCTGCTCCCGGTTTATCTCCCCGGTCTCCAGGCGTTTCCACTGGCGGGCGTTGATTTCACTGTACAGAGCCGTCAGTTCCTCCGTGGGCTCCAGGCCAAGCTCCCTGAAAGTTCTGGCAATGGCCAGTTTTTCCGCCTTATGGAAATCCAGTATCGTGTCGTCCAAATCCAAAAGAACAATCGGTCTTGTCATATCTTTCTCCCGTCAAAGCTTCTTCAGTTCTTCGGAGATCTCCTCCAAATGCATACCTCTGGAGGCTTTCACCAGCACGGTGTCCCCCGGACATATGAGCTGCGGCAGTGCAGCGGTCAGCTCCTCCCGGCTTTTGAACCACATGCCTCTGTCTCCTGCACCCCTGGCTATTTCCCTGCCAAGCTCTCCGCAGCAGAGCAGCAGCTCCATTCCCTTGTCCACGGCATACTTGCCCAGTTCATAGTGCATGGAGGCGGCTTCAGGTCCCATTTCCAGCATATCACCCAGGATGCATACATGGTGGCCCGGCATGTCCGCCATGGAGTTGATGGCGCAGCGCATGGAGTCCGGGTTTGCATTGTAGCTGTCGTCCACCAGGGTGAGCTTATCCCCAGTCCACACGGCGCCCCGGCGCCCCATCACCTTATAGGCGGCGATGCCCCGGGCGATCTCCTCTTCCGAAAGGCCCAGGCTCATGCCCACAGCGGCCGCCTCCATGGCGGCATAAACAAGGTGCCGTCCGTGGGCGGGGATATGTATGGGTATACGCCCATCTTTGTGTACCAGCAGGAAGTCCGTTGTGCCGTCAGCCAGAGCTTTTATGTTCTCCGCCCTCAGTTCGCAGTCCTGCCCCAGGCCGCAGCGGATAAGCCGCTGTCTGCATTTGATTTTTGCAAGCCAGGGGTCGTCACCATTGACAATCACCGTAGCGTCCTCCGGCATAAGCTCAAGCATCTCAGTTTTAGCCCGGAACACGCCCTCCAGGTCATGGAGGAATTCCAGGTGGGCATGGCCGATAAGAGTAAAAAGAGCGATCGTGGGTCTGGCCATAACCGCCAGTTCACGCATCTCGCCAAAGCCGGAGATGCCCATCTCCACCACGGCAGCTTGGTGCTGTGGCTGAATGCGAGACAAAGTCATGGGCACGCCTATCTGGTTGTTCAGGTTCCCCTCGGTTTTCAGAACATTGAGCTTTTGGCTCAGCACCCACCAGACCATCTCCTTGGCGGTGGTCTTTCCCACGCTGCCGGTAATGCCGATCACAGGGATATCCAGGGTCTCCCTGTAGGCTCCGGCCAGAGTCTCAAGGGCTTTTTGAACATCATCCACCAGGATGACCGGGCCCTGCGCTCCCTCGGGAAGCCGCTCTGCCAGGCAGCACGCAGCCCCTTTGGCAAAGGCTGCGGGGATGTAATCGTGGCCGTCCGCCCGTTCCCCCTTATAAGCCGCAAACATGTCCCCGGGCTCCACAGCCCGGCTGTCAATTATCACCCGGGCTATCTCCCGGTCTTCATATGAGTTCCCTATAATGCGGCCGGAGCAGAGCCGGGCCGCCTTGCTGACGGTGATATTTTTCATAGCATCATCTCCGATTCATCTGAGTATAACATACCGTGGCCAAACAAGCAAAACAATTTCCTGTCTTTCCAAAACTATATGAAAAAAACTCGTGCATATACCGGGAGACTGTGCTATAATAGTTTGACTATATTTGTGAAAAAGGATTTTTGCCATGAATTACGTAGTGGTGGATTTGGAATGGAATCAGGCAATGAGTTCCAAGTCCTCCGTGTTCAACAAGCTCCCCATACATCTCAGCGGGGAAATCATAGAGATAGGCGCCGTGAAACTCAAGGAGGACATGAGTCCGGGCGAAGAGTTCACCATTGACGTCAAGCCCGTTTATTTTCGCCGCATGCACTATAAAGTAAAAAAGATAACCGGCTTTGACAAGGAGCGTCTGGCCCACGGCATAGCCTTTGCCGATGCCCTGGAGCAGCTGCGCCAGTGGTGCGGCGACGATGTTACCTTCATCACCTGGGGCAATGACGACCAGCGCATAATGGAGCAGAACATCATCATCCACGACCTGGACTGGGACTGGATAGCAGCTTGGGTAAATCTCCAGCTCATATACAATCTCCAGACCGGCGGTGACAAGAACCAGAAGTCCCTGGCCAGCGCCATGGAGCACTTTGAGATAGAGCAGACCCGTGTCGCCCACGACGCATTGGGCGATGCCTACAATACCGCCCTGGTGGCTTCCAGGCTGGACATGGAGGAGGGCCTGCGTCTCTATTCCGATGCCGCCAGGATATTGGCCAGCCGTATGCCCAAGCACAAGCCCCACGTGGACTCGGAAGGCCCCGAAGCTCTGGACCACAGCTGTTTTGACGGCTTTGAGAGCAAGGCTGCCGCCTTTGCAGACAGCCGCATCAGCGCCCTGCCCTGTCCTGTCTGCGGCGGTGAGACCAAGGCCCAGAAATGGATAAACCAGGGCGACCAGCGATATATGAATCTTTACAGCTGCCCGGAACACGGCCAATATCTGGTCAGAGCAAAGTTTCGCAAGTGCCGGGAGGATAACAGCTGGATAGCCAATAAATTGGTCTACCGGGCGGACGAGGCAATGCTTGATTTCTATAAGACCAAATCCACCCAGTCCCGCCGCCGTGGCCGCAGCCATACCCGCCGCAAGAACCGTCCGGCAAATAAGCAGTGAGGCTGCCGTTTTTCTCTGCTCCTAATTATAAATAAAAGAGCAAGCAGATTCTTTTGTAGATCTGCTTGCTTTTTTGTTTTTTAAATTACTTGGCGCCCTTTATGGGCTCAGCGTCAAAAGCGATTATATCGCCGGTGACAGCGTCCACCTCATATTCATATTCCATGAGTTGGGTCTTCATTTCCACCTCGTATATAAGGTTCAGCCCCCGCAACTCTATCTTACAGCTGATGCTGCTGATATCCTTCTCTGTGATGTTGGCGTGGGCCATAGCCAGCTTCTTGGCCTCATCCTCTCCCAGCAGGACCGTGGCTCCGGCGTTCTGGCCGGCATCGGAGGCTGCCGTTGGGCCGGCGGAGGGGGCCGGGGTCTCGGGCTCGTCCAGTGCGGCAGCGGCGGCAGTCTCGTCGCCGGGCAGGCTCACATCTGTCTTTTTCCAGCTCTCAACCCTTCCGCTGAGACTGTCTATGTAGTACTCATAGCGGTAGTCCCCGGCGGTAAAGACGACTTCATAGAGCATGATGTCGTTTTGCTCCGTGAGCATGACGGAGCTGAAGTCCGCATCCTTTTCCGCAGCCTTGCTGTGTTCCAATGCAGCCTCTGCCGCAGCGTCAGCGCCGATGTAGGGTGCGGCGGTAAGCGCCGGAGAGCTGGCTTGCCCATCGCTGCCGCTTTCAGCTGCCGTGCCGGAGACGGCTGCCGTCTCATCATTGCCGCTGTCGGAGCTTACAGGCTCCTCGTTTTCGGCAGCAGAGCTGGGCTCCGGCTCTTCCTCTTCCGGCTGCAGGCTCACCGCCGGAGAGGTATATGCCGGCTGGGACGTGCTGAAACCGGGGGCGGGCAGCATATCCGACACCCATGCAGGCAGAGCGTTATAGTAGGACAGGGCGTATCCGCCTATAGTAGCCGCAAGGATAATTATAAGGAAAATGATGATTATCCAGAGAAAGCCTCTTTTTTTCTTTTTAGGGCTGGGATTGTTTTCGTTTTCAGGCATATTGATACCTCCTCTGTGATTCTTATTATGAAGATATCACAAATATCCGGGAAAAACATGAACGCCGGATTAACTTAAGCAAAGTAATTTTTTGCCGTTTCCGAATCCTGTTTTATGTGGTGCGACAGCTCACCCACATCCTCGAATTTCATCTCAGGTCTGATAAAAGAGTAAAACTCCACTCTGGCCTTCTGGCCATAGAGGTTGCCGGAAAAGTCCAGGATATGGCTTTCCACATTAGCTCTGTTACTGTTGGAAACGGTAGGTCTCACTCCCACATTGGTGGCGGCGGCATAGCTTCTGCCATCCTGGAGAACTACCCTTGTCACATATACGCCATGTCGGGGCACGAGAACTCCTTGAGGAAAGTAGATATTTGTAGTCGGCGTACCCATCTTCGTACCCAGATGATAGCCGGAGCAAACAGTGTTGGTGAGAAAATACGGGTGGCCAAGATATCTGCCCGCCTGTTCCATGTCCCCCTGGGCTATCAGGCTGCGTATATAAGTGGAGCTAACCACTCGCCCGTCCAGCATCACCGGGGGAATGATATCGCAGCCGATATCATTGGCCAGGCAATAGTCCTTCAACCGTTGGGCGGTCCCCTCTCCTTTGTGGCCAAAGCAGAAATCGTGACCCACAACTATCCATCCGATGTTCAGTTGGGAGACGATATTTTCTATAAAGTCCCTCCAGGGCATCTCCATCAGGGCCCGGTTAAAATGCAGGAATACCACATCCCGGATACCGTATATACGGCGGATAATATCGGTCCTGTCCTCTGCGCTGTTTATAAGGGGCGTCTCCCTTCCAAAGACCAGGTTGTCCGGGTGTACGTCAAAGCTCAGCACTGCGGGACTTGCCCCGGTCTGTGCGGCTCTCTCCTTCGCCTTTTCCAGCAGCGCTCCGTGACCAATATGGACGCCGTCAAAAAAGCCCAGGGCAATGGCTCTCTTTGTATCTGACATATATGACCTCTCAAACTTCAAAAAAACTTTTGACCGTCTTCAGCACGCCATCTTCCACACGGCCCAGCATAAGAAATTCCCCGGCGTCTGAATAGACCCGGTAATCGCCGTCGGCCCGGTCGGAGGCGACCTGGTTCCCGCAGCGTATTTTTTTCTCCTGCCGCTGCGTCACCCTGCAGGCAGGCAGCCGGTCAAACAGGCTGTCCACAGGCAGCAGCAGCTCCTCCGCTCTGCCCATGTCCGCATATTCCTGTACCTGAGCCAGCGTGTGGGCGTCCTCAACTTTGAATCCTCCCGCCTCCGTACGGCGCAGGCCGCTCATGCAGCCGCCGCAGCCCAGGGCCTGTCCCAGGTCATGACAAAGGCTGCGCACATAGGTGCCCTTGGAGCATCTGATATCCAGGAGATAGTCCCCCTGGCGCTCGCCTGTCAGGCTTATGCTGTATATATTGATTTTTCTGGCCTTGCGCTCTACCTCACCGCCCTTGCGCGCTATTTCATACAGCGGGCGGCCCTTAAACTTGACGGCAGAGTACATAGGCGGGACTTGCTCCTGTTCTCCTTTGAAATTTTCCAGAGCGGCTTCCAGTTCCTCTCTGGTGACTGAGACGGGGCGGCGTTCCAGCTCTCTTCCGCTGATGTCCTGAGTGTCGGTGACAAGTCCAAGACGCAGAGCGGCAAGATAGCGCTTGTCGTGTCCCTCGGCAAATTCTGCCGCTCTGGTGGCTCTGCCCACAAAGACCACCAGCAGGCCGGTGGCCATTGGGTCCAGCGTCCCGGAGTGGCCGATACGTCTCTGGTGCAAAATACCCTTGAGCTTAGCCACCACATCGTTACTGGTCCAATCCGGCTCCTTGTCTATAAGCAGGATACCGTTCATTTCCAGACCTCGTCTATGACCTGGAGCAGCAGCTCCTCAGCCATTTGGGGAGTGCCCATAATAGTGCAGCCGGCAGCCATGGCATGGCCGCCTCCGCCGAATACGGCGCAAATGTCGCTGCTGTTCACCTGAGGGGTGGAGCGCACGGAGATCTTGCAGTTGCCGTCGTTCTGCTCCCTTATGGTAATGCTCACCTCCGCCTCCTCAGCCCTGCCGGCAAGCCCGGCCAGGTCGTCGCAGTCGTCCTCCGTGGCCCCTGCTCTTTCCATCATGTCCAGGCTGACCGTAGCCACGCTTATCCGGCCGTCCCTGTAATAGTGCATGCCTCCGTATATAAGGCTCTCCAGCATAAGCCTGGCTCTGGATACCTTGCGGAAAAAGCGCAGGTTCACCATGGAGTTGTCCGCTCCCAGGCGCAGCAGCTCCGAGGCGGCACGCAGGGAGGCGGAGTTGGTATTGGAGTACTGGAAGCAGCCGGTGTCGGTGCTCAGTCCGATATACAGCAAGGTGGCCTCTTCCTTTGTTATCTCGGTGTTGATATTCAGTATAAGCTCCATCACCACCTCGGCGCAGGAGGATTTCTCCGGCCGGACCAGCTCCGCTCCCGCATAATGGCTGTTGCTGGGATGGTGGTCTATGCAGCAGTTCACCGGCCCCTCATAGCCTTTGGGCAGCAATCCCTCGGCGGCAATATCCACGGCCACAACATATTTGTATTTATATCCCGCCGGGGCAAAAAACTCTTCCACAAAAGGCCGCAGTTTATCGCTCACCTGGGCGTTGGGATAGAGGCAGGCCGTCCTGCCCCCTCTCCTCAAGGCGCTGCACAGTGCGGCGGCGGAGGCCATAGTGTCCCCGTCGGGATTCCTGTGGGTCAGTATAAGGATGTTTTCGTGGCCCAGCAGGGTCTTGGCACACTGTTTATAGTTCATCGCTCTCACCCTCGTCCTGCTTTATATCCATGGAATTTATCAGCCGGCTGATATGGGCGCCGTATTCAATGCTGTGGTCGACTTCAAAGACCAGCTCCGGCGTGTAGCGCAGCTCCAAGGCGCTCCCCAGCTCCCGGCGCAGCCAGCCGGAGGCAGACTTGAGTCCCTTTTTGAATTCCTTCTCGTCCTTCATTCCCATGACCGACAGCCATATTTTGGAGTAGCGCAGGTCGCCGGTAGTCTCCACCCGGGTCACGCTTATCATCCCCTGCTGGACCCTGGGGTCTTTTACGTTCCGAAGCAGGGATGACATCACTCTCTGTATATCGTCGTTTGTTCTGGCAAGCTTGTTTGATGACATTTTTTTCTCCTGTATACCGGCATAGGCGCTCCTGAAAAGCGCCTATGCATCATAGCTCGTTATCCGTTTATCTGCTCCATAACGAAGCACTCAATAACGTCTCCCACCTTAACGTCATTGAATTTCTCTATCTGCATACCGCACTCATATCCGCTGGCCACTTCCTTCACATCGTCTTTGAAGCGGCGCAGCGAGGCCAGTTCGCCCTCATGGATGACAATGTTGTCCCTCAGGACCCGTACCTGACAGCCCCGCTGTATCTTGCCGTCGGTGCAGTAGCAGCCGCAGACGGTGCCTACCTTGGAGACTTTGTAGGTCTCTCTCACCTCGGCATGGCCGATTATGGCTTCCTTGAACTTGGGAGAGAGCATGCCCTTCATGGCTGCCTCTATCTCATTGATGCAGTCGTAGATGACTCTGTACATCCGCATATCCACCTTGCTGCGGGCGGCATTGTCTCTGGCGGCATTGTCCGGGCGGACATTGAAGCCCACAATGATGGCCCCGGAGGTAGCGGCCAGCATAACGTCGGACTCGTTTATGGCGCCCACGGCGCTGTGGATGACCTTGACCCTCACCTCGTCGTTGGATATCTTCTCCAGGGAGGCCTTTACGGCCTCTGCGGAGCCCTGTACGTCCGCCTTGACGATAATGTTGAGGGTCTTCATCTCCCCTGCCTGGATCTGGCTGAACAGGTCCTCCAGGCTGACCTTCTTGGCGCCGCCCAGGCTGTTGTTCATCATCTTCACCCGGCGCTCCTCAGCCAGCTCTCTGGCCATACGCTCGTCGGCCACGGCGTTGAAAGTGTCGCCGGCGCTGGGGACCTCTGAGAGACCGGATATCTCCACGGGAGTGGAGGGACCGGCTTCGGTGACTCTCTGGCCCTTATCGTTTATCATTGTACGCACACGGCCCACGGCGGTGCCGGCAATGATTATATCTCCCAGCTTCAGTGTGCCGTTTTGCACCAGCACTGTCATAATTGGGCCCCGGCCCTTGTCCAGGCGTGCCTCGATGACGGCGCCCTTGGCGGCTCTGTTGGGGTTTGCCTTCAGCTCCTGGACTTCAGCCAGCACCACCAGATTCTCCAGCAGGTTGTCTATGCCCATGCCCGTCTTGGCGGATATGGGGCATATGATGGTGTCGCCGCCCCACTCCTCGCTGACCAGGTCATACTCGGTGAGCTGCTGCTTGATGCGCTCGGGATTTGCGCCCACGGTATCCATTTTGTTTATCGCCACAACCACGGGGATATTTGCGGCCTTGGCGTGATTGATGCTCTCAATGGTCTGGGGCATGATACCGTCGTCGGCGGCCACCACAAGGATGGCTATGTCCGTGACCATGGCGCCTCTGGCGCGCATGGAGGTAAAGGCCTCATGACCCGGAGTGTCCAGGAAGGTGATGGGGCTGCCGTTTATCTCCACGGTATAGGCGCCGATGTGCTGGGTAATGCCGCCGGCCTCGCCAGAGGCCACGTTTGCATGGCGGATATAGTCCAGCAGAGAAGTCTTGCCGTGGTCCACGTGGCCCATGACCACAACGACGGGGGCGCGGCTCACCAGGTCCTCCGCCTTGTCCTCGTGGTCGTCTATCAGTCTCTCCTCCACGGTGACGATGACTTCCTTCTCCACCTTGCAGCCCATTTCCATGGCCACCAGAGCAGCGGTATCGTAGTCGATAACATCGGAGATGGAGGCAAAAACGCCAAGCTTAAAGAGCTGCTTTATCACCTCGGCGGCAGTCTTCTTCATACGGGAGGCCAGCTCGCCTACGCTGATCTCGTCGGGTATCTCCACCTTCAGCTGCTGTTTCTTGGCTATCTCCAGCTGGAGGCGGTTCATCTTGTCCCGCTCCTCCTGGCGGCGCTTGGCGGAGACGGCCTGCTGGTTGGGGCGCTGCTTGGATTTGCTCTGTATCTTTTCCTTGTTGCCCCGGCGCATATTGCTGGTGTTGGCCTTGTTCCCGGCCATGTCGTCATAACGCTCGTTGTATTTTTCAATGTTGATGGCAGCTCCGCCTCTGGTGTCCACCACCCGCTTTTCCGCCACCTGGCGGGGCACATGGGGCTTATTTTTCTTTTCGGCCGCCGGCGTCTGCTCAGCCGGGGCGGCAGCTGCTGCGGGAGCCGGGGCGGCGGCGGATCTGTCGGCAGGCTTAGCCGCCTTAGCCTCAGGCTTCTTTCCGGCGTCGGTCTTGACGGCGGCAGCCTTGGGACTCTCCGCCTTGGGAGCCGCATTAAAGATCTCCTCCAGGCTGCCCACCTGGTTATGCTGGGTCATGTATTCAAAAATGACGTCCAGCTCATTATTTTCCAGGACCTGCATGTGGTTTTTGGGAGCCGCCACGTAGTCGGTGAGGATCTGGCTGATGACCTTTGAAGCTACGTTAAAATCCTTTGCCACCTCGTGTATTCTGTACTTGATCATGCTCATGCATTAGTCCTCCTCTTTCCAAATCTCTTGTTTCTCTCGTGGGCAGCGGCCTCCTTTTTCCGCCGCTGCGCCCTCTGGAAACGCTCTTCCACCTCTCCGGCAGCTTCCGAATACGTCTCCGGCTGAAGCTCAGAAAGGCTCTTCATCACTGCGTTTGCAAAGCCCATATCCGTCACGGCAGCCATCGAACAGCCGCTCACGCCCACTGCGGCGGATATCTCCTCCTTGGTGTAGGGCAGGGACACGGTGGTCACATTTCTGCCCCGGGCAAAACCCTGGGCTCTGCTTTTGGCGTTGTCTGATGCATCTGCCGCCAGGAGCAACAGCTTGGCTTTCCCGGCCCTCACTGCCGAGCCGGTGTTGGTCTCGCCAATTTGGATGGCGTTGGCCCGGCGCATAAGGCCCAGCATGTTGAGTATCTTATCCATCTCTGCCGCCCTCCATCTGCTCCTGGAGCTTATCATATATCTCCGGCGGGATGCTTACGGAGAGGGCCCTTTCCAAAGCCTTGGCCTTAACAGCCTTTTTAAGGCAGGCGCCGTTGGGGCAGACATAAGCTCCCCGCCCCGATGCCTTGCCCTTGAAGTCCAGGCTGATCTCCCCCTCCGGGGAGCGGACCACACGGATAAGCTCCTTCTTGGGCTTCATTTCGCGGCAGCCAAGGCATTGCCGCAAGGGTATCTTCTTTTCCATAACTGCCGCCTCCTTTTCTTATGCCTCGGATTCGGGCTTGATGTCTATCTTGTAGCCGGTAAGCTTAGCGGCCAGTCGGGCGTTTTGGCCCTCCTTGCCTATAGCCAGGGAGAGCTGGGAGTCGGGCACGATGACCCGGCAGCTCTTGCCGTCCTCCAGCATGGTGACGCTTATAACCTCAGAGGGAGAGAGGGCGGCGGCGATGTACTCCTCCGGGACCTCGCTGTATTTGATGATGTCTATCTTCTCTCCGCCCAGCTCGTTTACGATACTGGCGACTCTGCCGCCCTTGGGGCCCACACAGGAACCAATGGGGTCCACGTCGGGGTCGGCGGACCAGACAGCCATCTTGGTGCGGCTCCCGGCCTCCCGGGCTATGGACTTGATCTCCACGGTGCCGTCATATATCTCCGGCACTTCCAGCTCGAAGAGCCTTTTCACCAGGCCGGGATGTGTGCGGGAAATAAGGACCTGGGGTCCTCTGGTAGAATTTCTCACTTCCACCACATAGACCTTTATATGGTCGCCCTCGGTGAGCACTTCGGTCTTAATGCGCTCGTTGGGGGCCAGCATTGCCTCGGTAAACTCGCTGTTGGAGGAGATGCGGATGGAGACGCTGCCGTTTCTGGGCTCGATATGGGAGACCACGCCGGTGAGTATCTCGTGCTCCTTGGAGGTGAACTCCTCGTAGATTATGCCCCGCTCTGCCTCCCGGATACCCTGGATAATGACCTGCTTTGCCGCCTGGGCGGCAATGCGTCCAAACTTCTTGGTCTCCACAGGTACGCCGACGATGTCGCCAACCTTGGCACGGCGGCTGATCTTCTTGGCGGCATCCAGGATTATCTCATGGCTGGGGTCCTCCACCTGGTCAACAACGGTCTTGTTCACGTTCATCTCGATGCGCTTTTTGTCCTCGTCCAGGATGATCTCCACATTGTCCTCGCACTCGGGGTTGTCACGGCGGAAAGCGGCCAGCATTGCCTGCTTTATCTTGTCGTACATGTAGGCTCTGGGGATGCCCTTTTCCTTTTCGATATCCTCTACGGCTTCAAAGAATTCTGCATTCATTTCAACTACTCCGATCTATTATACGTCTTATATTGATACATGCAGCTTTACCAGGGCGACCTGCGCCTTTTTAAAGCTCATGTTCTCTTTTCCAACTGTAACCGTCACGTCTCCCTGGTCCCAGGCGGCCAGGCTTCCCACAAAGACCTTGCTGCCGTTAAGGGGCTGATAGAGCCGCACTTCCACTTGGCTGCCCATGAACTGCCGGAAATCCTCCGGGCGCTTCAGTTCCCGTTCTGCTCCTGCAGAACCCACCTCGAAAACGTAGCTGTCGGGGATGGGGTCGGCCTCATCCAGAATGGGGTCCAGGGCACGGCTGATTGTCTCGCAGTCGTTTATGCTCACGCCGCCCTCCTTGTCGATGAACACCCGCAGATACCAGCAACCCGCCTCCCTTACGTACTCCACGTCCCAGAGAGAGCAGCCGGCCTGCTCCACTACAGGCTTTGCCAGTTCATGGACCTTGTCGGTAATTTTGCTCATTTTCCTCTCGCTTTCGTCAGACTGTAAGTTTTAAAAAAGTTTCACAAAAAAGA
>CALWVZ010000037.1 GCA_944385125.1 uncultured Oscillospiraceae bacterium | reverse complement strand
AAGCGGCGGTTCCCGATAACTTTTTTAATGCACAAATTTTCAGTTTGCGTCTGAAAGCCGCATTTTGCAGCAGGCCCTTCTTGTTTACTTTCCCTTCTCCATCAGATACTTCATTATCTGCACGGCGTTGCTGGCAGCGCCCTTTCTTATCTGGTCGCCGCAGCACCAGAGGGTAAGGCCCTTCTCGTGGCAGAGATCCTCCCGGATGCGGCCCACCCAGACCAGGTCCTGGTTGCTGGTGTCCAGGGGCGTGGGGTAATTGCGGCCCTGATAGTCCTCTATAAGACGGCAGCCGGGGAAGGCGGCCACGGCCTTCTTGGCCTGCTCCACGGATATCTTATCCTTCGTGCGCACGGTCACGGCTATGGAGTGGGAACGCATCACCGGCACCCGGACGCAGGTGCAGTTCACCTTCAGCTCCGGCAGGTGGAAAATGCGCCGGCCCTCGTTCTGCATCTTCATCTCCTCGTCGGTGTAGAGATTATCCAGTTCGTCGCCGATGTGGGGAATGACGTTCAGGGCTATCTGGGTGGGGAAGACCTTGCACTGCATTTCCCCGCCATTGACGGCGGAAGCCATCTGGCCCTCCAGCTCGCTGAAGCCCGCCTGGCCTGCCCCGGAAACCGCCTGATAGGTGCAGGCTATCATGGACTCTATGGGAGAGAGCTTGGCAATGCCCGCCACTGCCATGAGGGTGATGATGGTGGAGCAATTGGGGTTTGCAATAATGCCCTTGTTGTTCAGGGCGTCGGCCCCGTTTATCTCCGGCACTATGAGAGGCACATCCGCATCCAGACGGAAGGCGGAGCTGTTGTCGATGTACACGGCGCCGCTCTTTACTATGGCGGGAGCAAATTTCTTCGACATGCCGTTCTTTACTGCACCCAGCACAAAGTCCATGCCCTTGAAGCTGTCCTCGGCAGCCTCCTGTATCTCCACTTCCCTGCCCTGGAACTTTATCTTTTCCCCGGCGCTGCGGGCGCTGGCCAGGGGCAGCAGGGTATCCACGGGTATATTGTACTCCTCCAGCACCTGGAGTATCTGCTGGCCCACGGCGCCTGAGGCGCCCAGTACGGCTACATTGTATTTTTTCATTTCTTCATCCTCCAATTATTTTAGTCCGGCGGGAGCTCAGCCTGCGAAACTCTCATACAGCACACGTACCGCCGCTTCGTAGTTCTTGTTTTCCACGCCCACGATTATGGACAGCTCGTCGGCCCCCTGGGCAATGGTGCGTATGTTTATCTGTTCCTCTCCCAGGGCCCGGAAAATCTTGCCGGATATACCGGGGCGATAGGTCATCTTGCGGCCCACTGCGGCCACCAGGGCAATTCCGTCGTTTACCTGGACATTGTCCGGGCGGCAGCTCTTCTCCAGGTCTCCCATAAGGCTGTATAGACCGTCCCCCAGAGGTGCGGTAGCCGTGACCAGAGCAAAGGAGTCCAGTCCCAAAGTGATATGCTCCACGTTGGCATGGTAGCGGTCCAGTATCTCCAGAGCCTGGCGCAGAGTCTGGCTGGTGTTCATGTTCCGCTTGTTCACGGTGATGATGGTAAAATTCTTCCGTCCGGCGATGCCGGTGAGGAAACGCTCATGGCTCTCCTCCCCTTCTATCTTATCCACAATGACGGTTCCCGGGTGCTCCGGGCAGTTGGTGTTCCTGATGTTCAGGGCTATGCCCTTTTCCTTTACCGGCAGCACCGACTCCTCGTGGAGCACCGAGGCCCCCATAAAGGCCAGCTCCCGCAGCTCCGCATAGGTTATCTTCTCTATGGGCTGGGGGTCCTTCACTATCCTGGGATCGGCCATGAGTATGCCGGAGACGTCGGTCCAGTTCTCGTAAACGTCGGCGTCTATGGCCGCTGCCGCAAGAGCTCCGCTTATGTCGCTGCCGCCCCGGGTCATCACCCTGATGCGGCCGTTGGGCAGCCGGCCGTAAAAACCGGGGACGACGATCCTGTCATACTCCTTATAGGCGGCGGCAATTGCCTGATAGGTCTTCTCCTTATCTATCTGCCCGTCGAAGCTGAAAAACACGCAGTCTGCCGCATCTACGAACTGAAAGCCCAGATAATCTGCCATGAGCCGGGAGGTGAGGTACTCTCCCCGGGACACCAGCTCGTCGGCGGACATGTCCTTGTTCATGGACTTCTCCAGCTTCTCCATCTCTGCGCCCACATCAAAGCTGATGCCCAGCTCATCCCTTATCTGGCACAGCCGCTGTTCTATTGTATGAACAATATCGTCGCAGGGTACGCCGTAGCTGAGATGGGCGTGGCAGAGATACAGCAGGTCCGTGAGCTTGTGGTCGTCGCTGCTGCGCTTGCCGGCGGCGGAAACTACCACCACTTTTATGCCGGGGTCTCTGTCAACTATTGCCTTGACCTTTTTGAACTGCTGGCTTCCCGCCACGGAGGAGCCTCCGAATTTTGCAACCTTCAACATCTGCTCAATCCTCCATAGCGGCAAAGAATATCTCGGCGCCATCGGCTCTCAGCCGGGCAGCCAGTTCGTGCATGGCCTTGACGGACATGGGCTTTGTGATGAGCTCCGCAGTCCCGTCGCTCTCGCTGTAGCTCTTCACCTCAAAGCAGCCGGTAAAGCTTCCCGGCAGGCGCACGTAATAACTGTGGCGGCAGGCCTCATTGTCGGCGCCGCCCTCTCTGCAATCTGCTTTCAGCATGTACAGCCTGCCCTTCAGCAGGCAGTCCAGATCTCTCAGCACTGCCGAGGCGGTGGGCCAGCGGCCCGCCCCCTGGCCGATGAAGACCATAGGGCCGGAGCACTTGCCCTCATAGCGGGCCAGATTGTAGTTGTCCAGCACGCTGCATTCGGGGGCGGAGGCCTTCAGCAGCACCGGCTCCACATAGGCGTAGACCTTATCCCCCGGCACGGCAGCGCACTTTGCCACCAGGCGGCAGCTCAGTCCCCGGGCCTGGATGCGCTTTACATCTTGGGCGGTAAAGTGCTCAATACCCTCGTTGTAAAGCCCTTCGACAGGAAGCACGCCGTAGGCCACCGCAGAACCCAGGACAATCTTCCTCAAAGCGTCCAGGCCTGAGACGTCGGCGCTGGGGTCCGCCTCGGCGTAGCCCAGCTTCTGGGCCTCCTTCAGGGCCTCCCCGTAGCTCAGGCAGCGGCGCTGCATGGCGTCCAACATGTAGTTGGTAGTACCGTTGAGTACGCCCCCCAGGGAGACTATATCGTCGCTTTCCACGGCTATGCTGAGGTTGTGGAGGAAGGGCACCCCGCCGCCGCAGGCTGCGCTGAACAGGAAGCCCACGCCCTTTTCCCGGGCGGCTGACGAGAGCTCGGTGCCGTGGGCCGCAACCAGGGCCTTGTTGGAGGTGACGAAATGCTTCCCCGCCCTGATGGCCGCCATTGCATAGCTGAAAGCCGGTTCTATGCCGCCCATAGCTTCTGCTACGGCTTCCACTCCCGGCTCAGCCAGCACAGCCTCAATGCTTGTGCGCTTGAAGGGAGCGTCGTCCTTTCCCGGGCGCACCAGCACCGGCCCCTGCTCCAGACCCTTGGCCTGAGCGAGCATCTCATATATCCCCGCACCCACGGTGCCGAAACCTAAAACCGCAACTTTCATCTTATCCTCCACATATCCTTTATCTTGTGTCCGTATTATAAAGACACTTGTTTTTATGACTGAGACAGTTTACCATAAGCTCCAGTGGAAAGCAATTAACAATTTACATAAATTTATACAAAGGAAAGCCTGAGCCGTAGGGCATATTGCCCCATAGCCCAGGCTTTATTACATTTGGCTTTTTTCTCAGCCGCTGAACAAAAAGTCCAGCACATCCATAACATTGTCCGCATCCATGCGGTACAGTTCGGTATAGCCGCAGTTTGTACAGCTCACGGTGGTAAAGCGCTTGTTCTGCACGTCGAAGAGCTTGGCAAAGTTCCCGCCGGTGGCCTGGAACTGGTCCTGCACGCATTGGGTGCAGCCGCACTTGGGACAAACATAGCCTCTGGCTTCCATCCTGTATTCTCCTTTCTGTAGTATTGAACTTTCAGCGGACGACAGCCTTTATAAAGCTTCCCGGCTCCACAGGCTGTTCATTGAAGCTGAAGCAGGTGCGGAGAAGCTCCGCCGCCTCTTCCGCCTTTTCAAGGCTGGAGGCATGGATAGTGGCCAGGCTCTCCCCCGGCTCCACCTTGTCCCCCACTTTCTTGTGGAGCACCAGGCCTACGGACAAATCTATCTCACTGTCCTTTGTGGCCCGGCCGCCGCCCAGGTGCATGCTCACCAAGCCCACCTGCTGGGCCTCTATGCGCTGCACATAGCCTCCGGCCTTGGCCAGGGCCTCATATTGCACCGGGGCCAGGGGCAGGCGGGAGGTATCGTATACATCCCGGCCATCCCCGTGCTGGGCGGAGACCATCAGGCTCAGCTTTTCCAGGGCCGCTCCGCTGCTTATGCTCTTCTTCAGCATGTCCCTGGCCTGTTCGATGCTCTCAGCCAAGCCGGCCTCCGTGAGCATACAGCTGCCCAGGGTCAGGCACAGCTCCAGCAGGTCGCCGTCCTTTTCCCCTTTCAGCACCTCTATGGCCTCCTTCACCTCCAGGGCGTTGCCTACGGCCCAGCCAAGAGGCTGGTCCATGTCGGTGATGACGGCGGCGCACTTTTTTCCGGCCAGGCGGCCTATGCGGGTCAGGCCCTCCGCCAGACGTCGGGCATCCGCCTCCGTCTTCATAAAGGCGCCGCTGCCGCATTTCACGTCCAGAACGATCACGTCCGCCCCGGAAGCCAGCTTCTTGGACATGATGGAGCTGACAATAAGGGGAATGCTGGGCACGGTGCCGGTGACGTCTCTCAGGGCGTAGAGCTTCTTATCCGCCGGGACCAGGTCCGCAGTTTGCCCTGCTATGGCAAGGCCTATACTGTTTACGTTTTTGAAAAACTCCTCTTCGCTTATGCCGGTGACAAAACCGGGAAAGCTCTCCAGCTTGTCTATGGTGCCGCCGGTGTGGCCCAGGCCCCGGCCGGACATCTTGGCTATCTTCAGTCCGCAGGCCGCCACCATGGGGCAGAGGATAAGGCTGGTCTTGTCCCCCACGCCGCCGGTGGAATGCTTATCTGCTTTCATGCCCTCTATAGGGCTCAGGTCCAGAGTCTCTCCCGACTGTACCATGGCCATAGTCATGTCCAGAGTCTCGGCATCGCTCATGCCCTTCAGGAGTATGGCCATGCACATGGCGGACATCTGATAGTCCGGGATTGTACCTCTGGTGTACCCGTCTATCATGAAATATATCTCTTCCCGGTTCAGCTCTTCCCCGTCACGTTTTTTTGCTATCAGATCAGTCATCAGCACGGCAGCTTACCCCCTGTCTTTTTTATTTGATTATACATCCTTTTCCCTCTGCACTCAATAGACAAAGAGTAAATATTCCCTGCCGCCTATGCGGCGGAGCCGGGCTCCCGGCGGCACGGAGCGGAGCCGGGCGGGCAGGGCCACCAGATAGCGCTCCCCCTTCCGGGCGATGAGACTGCCGTCCCTCCTGGCAGTCCACAGCAGCTCTTCCTCTCCGCTTTCCATACCCGGGCCCTGTGGTCCCACCGGCTCAGGGATCTGGGGCTCCCTTCCGTCCCCCGTCTCCGGCAGCAGCTCAATCTCCTGCTCCTCCCCGGTCTCCACCTCTGCTTTCCCGTACTCCGGCTCCTCCCTCCCCCTGTTTCCCGTCTCCGGGGCAGGCTCCGGCTGGCCAGCCTCCGGGCAGGTCTCCTCACCCTGGAGTTTTGCCTTGGCCGCCTGGACCTCATCCGAGGCCTTTTCGTTTGTTATGTAAACTAAATTTCCCAACATGTTCCTGTCCACAGCCCGTTCTATGGTTCCGGGAAAAGCAGACATCTCCAGCCGGCTGAGTTTGCGGCACAGATACAGCCCGCCTTCCCGGGGCTCCATCACGCCCAGGTAAGCCAGCTCTCCTCCTCCCTGGACCCACAGGCGCACCAGGCCCCGGGCTCCCGGGGCTCCCGCCTCCATCAGGGTATACAGCCCCTGCTTTTCCAGCTTAAGCTTGCCCCGCTCTTCTCCGTTTATCAGCAGTGGATACTCCATGTCCAGTCCTCCAGAATGTAAAATCTCCTGCCCAAGTTTATGGGCAGGAGACCGGTAAATATTCATGTTTTGCTCACGACAGTCCGAAGCTGACAGCAAGGGCATTGTCCACCGCTGTCATGGTGCTCTCGTCCAGCTTTCCCATACGCTCCCGCAGCCGGGATTTATCCAGGGTACGTATCTGTTCCAAAAGAATGACGCTGTCCCTGTTCAGTCCCACGCTCTGGGCGGAGAGCTCGATGTGGGTGGGCAGCCGGGCCTTGCCTATCTGGCTGGTTATGGCTGCCGCTATCACTGTGGGGCTGTGCCGGTTGCCGGTATCGTTCTGGACGATGAGCACCGGGCGCATGCCCCCCTGTTCGCTGCCTACCACCGGGCTGAGGTCGGCATAATAAATATCTCCTCGTTTGACCATTACTAATTCACACTCCGCCTGAATAGTCGCCCATTACATAATATGTAGTGAACAGTAATTAGTCTCACCTCTTGGGGCAAAAAATATACACGGGCAAATGCCCGTGTATATCCGTGTATATCAAATTATAAAGCCGCCGTCCACGCCTATGACCTGGCCGGTGGTATAGCCGGCTTCAGCCAGGTACAGCACGGTACGGGCTATCTCCTCCGGGCGGCCCAGGCGGCCCACAGGTATCTGCTCCCTGGCCAGCATATCCAGAGTCTCCTGGCCCAGTACCTGCACCATGTCCGTGTCTATGACGCCGGGAGCAACGCAGTTGACCCTGATGCCGCTGGGAGCCAGCTCGGCTGCCAGGGAACGGCTCAGGCCGATTATGGCATGTTTGCTGGCGGAATAGGCGGACTCGCAGGAGGCGCCATGCTGGCCCCAAATAGAGGACATGTTGATGATGCAGCCGGAGTGCTCATGGAGCATGTGGGGCAGCACCGCCTGGATGGTATTGTAGCAGCCCCCCAGGTTCACATCGAAGATGCGTTTCCAGGTCTCGGGCTTTATGTCCTGGAACTGCTGGGGGATGGCTATGCCGGCGTTGTTCACCAGCAGGTCCACGGGGCCGAATTCAGCCTCAATGTGCTCCACCATCTCTTTCACTGCGGCGGCATCCGCCACGTCGGCCTGATGGCAGATGGCTTTATGGCCTTCGCTTCTCAGCTGAGCGGCCAGCTTTTCCGCCAGGTCCATGCGCTCTATGCAGTTGATACATACCTTATAGCCCGTCCTGGCCAGGGCGGCGGCGCAAGCTGCGCCTATACCTCTGGAGGATCCTGTGACCAACGCAGTGTTCATATTTTTATACTCCTGCTTTCCCGCCCTCTCAGGTCGGGACCATTTTAAGATTTTCCGCTATCAGCCGGCTGCTGTAATCGGAGAGTTCCTTGGTGCTCATATCTTTCACCTTCTCCGCCGGTATGACCTCCAGAATATCCAGATACACGTCGGTGGGGCGGCGGAACAGATTTTTCTTTATCTTTTCCGTACCGCTGACGGAGCTGATGGCAAGGGGGACATTGGCCTTCTGGGCGATTTTGAAGGAGCCGGCGTGGAAGGGCAGCAGCTCTCCGTTCCTGCTCCTGGTCCCCTCGGGATATATGGCTATAGAGCAGATGCCCCGCTTCAGATAATCGGCGGCGGTGAGTATGGTTTTAAGAGCCTTCCTGTCGTTTTCCCTGTCGATGGGCAAATACCCGGCTCCGTAGCCCATGGCCCCAAAGAGGGGTATCTTCATATTGGAGGGCTTTGAAACGAAGGAGATGTTGAACTTGCCCAGCTTTCTGACTACCACCGCCGGGTCGAACATGGAGCGGTGGTTGCATACCAGCAGGAAATTGTCCGCCTCCGGCAGCTTTTCCATGCCCCGTACGTGGGTACGCACCCAGGCATAGCCGGTGAGGAGGTAGGCCACATACAGGCAGCCGGTGCGGCAGATGGAATTTTGCCGGGTGATGGGCTTGCTCTGGTTGATAAACCAGGTAGCCACCCAGACCACCACAAAGTAAAGCAGATTGAGGGCAAAAAAACATCCTGCAAAAAGCAGGGCGGCTTTCCATACCACAAATCCGCAGATACGAACATAGATAAAGGCGGCTCCAAAAGCCAACAGCAGAAATGCCAGAATAAGCATGACTACAGCTCCTTAAGTGTAATAGGTGAATACATTTTAACACCACATTTTGGTTTGCCAAGACTTATTTTGATTTTTTGATGGAAAGTTTACAAATATTCTTGACCCATGCCCCGGGGCTGATATAATCTACCCGAGGGGGAATGGGTCATGGTTGAAGATATTACTTTGCTGCCTCGGGGCCAGGATGTTCCGCCGGAGGCGGACTTCTCCATAAATATCACCGAGAGCGCAATGGAGCCTCTCATTTGCCGGGGGGCCCGGGTCTATGTCAGCAGCCGGGCTGCCCTGAAGGAGCTGGACGTGGGGCTTTTCCTCTATGAAGGCCGGGTCTACTGCCGCCGCTGGTGCGAGGATTACAGCGGGGCGCTGGTCCTGCTGGGTGGCGACGAGAGCCGGAGCGGTGACTGTATATATTTAAGCCGGGAGCAGCGCAAACGCTGCCTCTGTCTTGGGAAGGTGCTCCTATGATCGCACCATTCAAAAATAATCAAGGGCCGCAGACAAAATGCCTGCGGCCCTTTAGCATGTACGGCTTACTTGTTCAGGTAATTCTTCAGCAATTCCTGCAGCAGCTCATCCCGGTCTATACGGCAGATGAGGGTGCGGGCATTGTTGTAATTGGTGATATAAGTCGGATCCTCGGAAAGGATATAGCCCACTATCTGGTTGATGGGGTTATAGCCCTTTACCATGAGGGAGTTATACACGGACGACAATATCTCCCGCATCTCGGCCTTGCTGTCCAGGGCAGCAAATTTTCTGGTTGCATCCTCCATGACGTTCCCCTCCTTTTTTCTCTATTGGTCCTATTATACCAGAATATAATGTCAAGTAAAGTCGAATGGGCGGCGAAAATAATTAAGAAATCTTAAATTTTCAACAAAATACCAGTTTTTCCCCTTATCAGCGGATGACTGCGCCGTATTTCTCTTCCAGAGCGGAGAGCACGGCCCTCACGGTGTCCCCGGCGTGCTCATCGGTGAGGGTCTGGTCCTCGGAGCGCATGGTCAGGGAGAAAGCCACGGACTTCTTTCCCGGGGCGATATGGCTGCCGGTATACACGTCGAAGACGGAGCAGTCTTTCAGGTATTCCCCGCCGTTTTCCATGATGCAGTCCAGCAGTCTCCCCACGGGAATATCCCTGTCGCAGACCACGGCGATGTCCCTGCTGACGGAGGGGAACTTGGGCAGGGGCGTATACACCGGGGTGCCGCCCTGAAGAGCGAAGATGGCTTCAAAGCTCAGCTCGGCGCAGTAGAGCTCGGTGTCCACGCCGTAGTTCTCCGCCACTGCGGGGTGTATCTGGCCCAGCACGCCCACATAGCTGTCTCCCGCATACACCTTGGCGCAGCGGCCAGGATGGTAGGATGGGTTCTCCTTCTCCGCCTCAAAGCGGAGCTTGCCCAGCTTCATCTCCTCCAGCAGCGCCTCTACCCAGCCCTTCAGCTTGAAGAAATCCATCTCCGGGCCATAGGCGCCGATGGAGACTATCTTGGGCTCGTCGGCCATGCCGTCATCCCGTTTGAGATATATCTTGCCTATCTCATACAGAGCGGCGGAGCGGTTGCGGTAGTTGTAGTTGCGGCTTAGTATCTCCAGCATGGAGGGCAGCACGGTGGTGCGCATGATAGAGGTATCCTCTCCCAGGGGGTTGAGGATGCGCAGGCTGTCCCTCAGAGGGGAGTCGGCGGGCATCCTGATCTTGTCGTAGTAGCTGGGGCTTATAAAGGAATAGGTGATTATCTCGTCCATGCCCAGGCTGCGGCAGGTCTGGCCAATCTGGCGCTCGCACTGCTGCACGGGAGTGAAGCCGCCGCTGGTGGTATTGCCTCCGGCAAAACAGGTAGGTATCTCATTGTAGCCGTAGAAACGGGCCACCTCTTCGGCAATGTCGGAGTAGTGCTCCACGTCGCCTCTCCAGGAGGGCACATGGATGATGTCCCCGTCCAGGCTGAAGCCCAGGTGGATGAGTATGCGGCGCATCTCTTCCTCGGCAATATCGGTGCCCAGCAGGGCGTTTATTTTCTCCGGCTCCAGCTTCAGGGTAGTCTCCTTCAGCGCCTTGGGCACCACGTCGATGACTCCCTCCACCACTTCGCCGGCCCCCAGCAGCTCGATGAGCTCGCAGGCCCGCTCTACGGCCTTGTAGGTGTTCTCCACATCCAGGCCCTTCTCATAGCGGGAGGAGGCGTCGGTGCGCATGCCAAGGGCGGTGGCGGTACGGCGAATGGAGGTGCCGTTGAAGTTGGCGCTTTCAAAGAGGACCATGGCGGTGTCTCCCTCTATCTCGCTGTTGGCGCCGCCCATGACGCCGGCCACGCCCACGGGCCGGTCGGTATCGCAGATGCAAAGCATGGAGGTGGAGAGCTTGCGCTCGTTACCGTCCAGAGTCTGGATGGTCTCACCCTCTTTGGCCAGACGCACGTGTATCTCTCCGTTATTGACGCAGCTGAAGTCAAAGGCGTGCATGGGCTGGCCGTACTCCAGCATTACATAGTTGGTTATATCCACCACGTTGTTGATGGGGCGCATGCCTGCGTTGCGGATACGCTCCCGCATCCAGGCGGGAGAGGGAGCTATCTTCACGTTGCGCACCATGCGGGCGGTGTAGCGGGGGCAGAGCTCCGGCTCTTCCACCACTATCTTCACCATATCGTTTATATTGCCCTGGGCTGTGGCCTTCACTACCGGCTCGTGGAGCTTCAGCTCCTTGCCGAAGGTGACGGCGGCCTCCCGGGCCAGGCCTATCATGCACAGACAGTCCGGCCGGTTGGGGGTTATCTCAAACTCCACCACATGGTCGTCCATGCCCAGGAGCAGGGCCACATCGTCTCCCGGCTTGCAGTCCTCATTGATGATGAAGATGCCGTCAGTTATGCAGTGGGGGAACTCCCTCTGCTCGGCGTGGAGGTCGGAGAGGGTGCAGACCTTGTCCTTGCCGGTGTCATAGGCCAGCAGGTCCCCCTGGTGGATATTCTGGCAGCCGGTGACGGTCTCTGCGCTGCCCTTGCCGGTGTCCAGGCTCAGCTTATACTGAGAATAGCCCACAGTCTCCAGCTTCTCCACCCGGGCGGCGATGACCTTACCATAGATCTTGTCTCCGGCCTTGATGTCGGCGGAGATGGAGGGTTTGGCCGGGTCTATGGGGTGATAGTCCCCAAGGATGGCGGCGGCCTCTATCACTGCATAGGGGAAGTCGTGGGTGGTGACGTTCAGCTCTTTCAGAGAGCAGAGCATGCCGTTGGACTCCACGCCCCGCAGCTTGCCCTTGGTGATCTTGACGCCGCCGGGGAGCAGGGAGTTGTGGAGAGCGGCAGGCACCAGGTCCCCCACGTGGACGTTCCAGGCGCCGGTGCATATCTGCACGGTCTCGCCGCCGATGTCTATCCGGCAAACCAGCATATGGTCGGAGTTGGGGTGCTTTTCCAGGGAGACAATGCGCCCCACTTTTACGTTGTTTATATTCCTGCTCAGATCCTCGGTAACTTCCACCTTGGAGCCGGACACGGTCATGGCCTCGGCAAAGCTCCTGTCATCATACTCGCTGAGGCTGAGGTCCACGTATTCGTTAAGCCATTTTCTAGAAAGTTTCATGTCTGTCTCCTCCTCAGAACTGCTCCAGGAACCTGGTGTCGTTTTCGAATATCAATCGCAGGTCGGTTATCTTGTATTCGCCCATGGCCAGGCGCTCCAGGCCCATGCCAAAGGCCCAGCCGGAGTACACGTCCGGGTCGATGCCGCAGCCGGAGAGTACCTTGGGGTGCACCATGCCGGCGCCCAGCACCTCTATCCAGCCCTCTCCCTTGCAGGTGGGGCAGCCCTTGCCGCCGCACTTGTGGCACTGGATGTCCAGCTCGCAGCTGGGCTCGGTGAAGGGGAAGTGGTGGGGGCGGAAGCGGGTGACGGTGCCCTTGCCGTATATCTTTTCCACCACCAGGTTCAGCGTAGCCTTCAGGTCCGCCATGGTGATGCCCTTGTCTATTACCATGCCCTCTATCTGATGGAACATGGGGGAATGGGTGGCGTCCACCTCGTCCTTGCGGTAGACCCGGCCGGGGGCTATCATACGGATGGGCAGGCTCTTGGTCTCCATTGCGTGTACCTGCATGGGTGAGGTCTGGGTACGCAGCAGCACCCGGCCGTCCTCGCTGAAATAGAAGGTGTCCGTCCAGTCGCGGGAGGGGTGGCCCTCGTCTATATTCAACTTGGTGAAGTTGTACTCCGCCAGCTCCACCTCCGGGCCGTCCACTATCTCAAAGCCCATGCCGATAAAGATGTCCTTTATCTGGTCCAGCACATTGTACATTGGGTGCTTATGGCCCAGGTGGACCTGCTCCCCGGGCATGGTCACGTCCAGAGCTTCGTCCTCCAGCTTCTTCTCCATCAGGGCGGAAGTGAGCTGGGCCTTGCGCTGCTCGATGGCGTTTTCAATTTCGCTTCTCAGCTGGTTTGCCAGCTGGCCCATGGCGGGGCGCTCTTCGGCAGAGAGGCTGCCCATCTGCCGGAGGATGGCGGTGAGCTCGCCCTTCTTGCCCAGATACTTTACTCTCAGAGCCTCCAGGCTCTCGGCTCCGTCAGAATCAAGGATGGCCTTGACGGCGGACTCCCTAAGCTGCTGCATCAATTCTTTCATGTCTCAATCTCCTGTAAAAAAATAAAGCCTCCGCCCCAAAAGGGACGAAAGCCAAGACTTCCGTGGTACCACCCACATTCGGCAAAACGCCGCACTCAAAGCGTTTAACGCACGCTGCACGCCGGTGATTGGCCGGAGCTCCCGGGCGAACCAAGCGGCCTTGTCCCAGGGGGCTCACAGCCGCCGGCCCCCATTCTCTGCCGGACAATTTACCCGCTATTTTCCCGTTCTCTGCAATAACTCGTTCATCTTAGCACACAGTTTCATTTTTTTCAATAGCAAATTTCATTCCCCAGTCCCCGAAAAGCAGAATTTGACTAATTCTGGCCTTATGATTATAATGTCTCTGGACAAAGCATATAGTCAGGCATAAGATTTTTTTCGGAGGACGGATAAGCCATGAAAAAACTGTGCCTGCCCCTGCTTTTGATAATGTGCCTGCTGCTTGGCGGCTGCGGCGGCCGGGAGTTTTCCGAGGCCCAGGAACAGCTGAGCCAGCGCCTGGAGGCTGTGGAGGCCCTCAGCTTCACCGCCAATGTCCGGGCGGAATATGAAAACAAGACCGCCCGCTTCACCCTCGGCTACAGCGAGGACAGCGAAGGCGGCAGCGTCACCGTTCTGGCTCCCCAGCTCATCGCCGGGGTCACCGCCCGGGTGAAGCCTGACGGAACCAGCCTGGAATATGACGGTATAAGCCTGGGCACCGGGGACTTGGACGACTACGGCCTTTCCCCTATGTCCGCTCTGCCAATGCTCCTTCAGGCCCTGAAGACCGGGGCCCTGGATTCCGGCTGGACCGAGGGGGACTACACCGTGATGCAGATAGACAGCACCGATAAGCTCAGCTGCACCGTTTGGCTTCAGCCGGATACCTTGACCCCCTGTCAGGCGGAGCTCATCAGCGACGGCCGGGTCAAGGTGTTCATCGAGATAAGCGACTGGCAGGAGGGAGCCCAGCTCCCAGCCCCCACCCTTGAAGAGCCTACGGGAGAAATAATGGAGTACTGATACAATGGAAGACCTGCAAAAGAGGACCTGGGCGGAGATAAGCCTGGAAAATATAAAACACAACTACAAGGCTATTCGGTCGGCTCTGCCCCGGGGCTGCCGCTTTCTGGGGGTGGTGAAGGCGGACGCCTACGGCCACGGCGCCCTGAGAGTCTCCCGGCTGTTGCAGGAGGCCGGGGCGGACTACCTGGCGGTGTCCTGTCTGGACGAGGCCCTGGAGCTGAGGCAGGGAGGCATCAGCCTGCCCATCCTCATCCTGGGCCACACGCCCCCGGAGTACACCGCCCAGCTCATCAGCCTGGATATAACCCAGACCGTCACCTGTCTGGCCAAGGCCCTGGAATATTCCGCCGCAGCGGCCCAGCTGGGCCGGGAGCTGAAGATACATATAAAGCTGGACACCGGTATGTCCCGCCTGGGCTACCTCTGCGCCGGGGAGCATTTTGACGAGGGCGTGGAAAACGTCATCGAATCCTGCCGCCTCCCCGGCCTTATAAGCGAGGGCATCTACACCCACTTTGCCGTCGCCGACGAGGAGGATGAGGACAGCCGGGAATACACCCGGCAGCAGTTCAAGCTCTTCATGGACGTCCTTGCCGCCGTGAAAGAACGGGGCGGCGTCAGCTTCCCCCTGCGCCACTGCGCCAACAGCGGGGCGGTGGTGAACCACCCGGAGACGGCCCTGGACATGGTGCGCCCCGGCCTGCTGCTCTACGGCTACGGCGACAGGGGCAGGCTGGGCCTGCGCCCCTGCATGCGCCTGGTGACCACCGTGAGCACCATCAAGTTCTACGAGCCGGGCACCTGCATAAGCTACGGCCGCCGCTATGTGACGGACCGGCGCACCCGCATGGGTGTGCTGGCCATAGGCTATGCCGACGGGCTCTTCAGAGCCGCAGGCAACAAGTGCGCCTTTGCCGCCGGCAGCGGCTTTGCCCCTCAGCGGGGCACCATATGTATGGACATGTGCATGGTGGATCTGACGGAGCTGCCGGAGGTGGATGTGGGCAGTCAGGTGGAGCTCTTCGGTGAGAAATGCAGCATCTGGCAGCTGGCCCGGGCCGCAAACACCATCCCCTATGAGCTGCTGTGCTCCGTATCCAAGCGGGTCCCCAGAGTGTATTTGGAATGATAAGTTCATAAAACCTAGCCCGGACAGAGAGCCGGGCTAGGTTTTAATTATCCAGAGTAAAGATGTCCTCCACATGCAGCCCCAGGAGCCGGGCTATCTTCATGGCCAGCTCCAGACTGGGGTCGTACTTGTCGTTCTCTATGGCGATGATAGTCTGGCGGCTCACCCCTAACTGCGCCGCCATATCCTCCTGGCGCAGTCCGGCGGCCTTCCGCAGCTGCTTCACCCTGTTTTTCATCTGCCTATCACCGCAATATAGGTGCCCAGGGCCAGTATGAGCACGCTGATGAGCAGGGCAGCCAGAATGCTTTGCAGCAGCCGGTTGGGCTCGTGGTACTCCTCATCCCCGGATATCATCTTCTGTTTGATGCCCATATGGGCAAAAGACTGCACGCAGAGGCCCAAACACATAATGAGCATGGGCAAGGGCTGATAGGGCGCCCCCTTGGCCAAGGTCTGCCAGCAATTATACAACACCCAGACCGCCAGGGCTATGAGTACCGCCTTGAAGCCCCACTCCTGCGAGCGCAGCCGGATGTTCCTGTCCATCTCGTCCATTTTCTTCATTTATGTTTCCCTCCTTAATTTTTAAAATGTTAAGTATTCTTTACATTTTTATTATACAGTTTTCCGGCAAAATGTCAAGAGTGTTTAACATTTTTTATAAAGGGAGCTTGGTAATATCAGACACCAGCGGCCCCGACTTCGGGGCTGCTGGTGTTATGTAAATTATATTATGTCACTTGCTCAGCAGGCCAAGGAAGCAGTCCTGGCTGGCGATCTCCCCGTAGAGTATGGCTCCCGGTTTGCCGAAGTCATAGACCTTGATGACATCCTTCAGGCTCTCCTCCCCGCCCAGCTCCATAAAGCGGTCGGGGAAGCTGTCAAAGAGGGCCTCATTGAAGCTGCAGCCCGCCTCCCCCTGATAGACGGCGGCGTAATATATGCCGCTCTCCACCAGATCCTGGAAGAAGTGGCTGCCGTAGCTCAGCTCAGGCCTCAGGCCGTGGGAGCTATAGGCCAGTTCGCACATGCACAGGAACTTGCTTATCTCCGCAAAGCTCACCGGCACCCCCAGGCTGGGGGTGGTGGTGCCCCAGCGGCCCGGCCCCAGGAGCAGGGCGTTTTTGTCCTTCAGCCTGGCGTTCAGCTTGCCTACCGCCCTTGCCACCGAGTACTTCATGCCCTCCGGCAGCTCCAGATAAGGTTCCACTTTTACCAGCACTCCGTAGCGCACCGGCACGCAGATATTGCCCCCCATGAAGTTGCCCTTTATCCTGAAAAGGAAGTCCTTCACCTTTGGCATGACCCCCGCCTGGCCCAGGCCGTGGGTCTGAAGCGGTCGGCACTGGAGCAGGTTCACCCGGTAGTTTCCATCCTTATCGAAGTTGCAGGCGTACTCCACGTCCACCGGGTAGTTGTACTTCTCCTGGAGCATGGCCATTATCCGGGTCATGGTCTTGGTGAAGTCGGTGCCTCTGAGCATGCGCCGGAAATTGATGATAAAGGGGGCGGGCTCGTCATAGATGCCCAGCTCCCGGAAGCGGGCGATGGTGGCCATGTCCGGCTCCATGAACAGGGAGGTGTCGGTATTCATGTCCTTTCGGTCCAGCTCCTCCAGCTTGCGGTTGGTAAAGGTGTTGTAGCGCAGGTCTATCACATCCACCTTGTGCTGGGAGTATTTGTACTCGTCCCCGTAGTTCACCATGGGCGGGGCCAGGGGCTCGTCCAGATTTATGAGCCGGGCATAGTCCTCCGCCTCCCGGTCCACGGCCCGGGTGCCCATGCCGAAGACCAGGCGCAGCATGCCCTTATTGCCCTTGGCAGCGGAGACGCTGTTCACATAAAGATTCTGGGAGTGGCCCACCCCCGCCACATGGGGGTAGTAATAGCGGCCGTGGCGGTCGCCGCAGACCCGCATCACCAGAAGGGCCATCTGCTCGTCCCGGTCCAGGAGGTTTCGCTCTATGCGGTATTTGTAGGCCTCCTCGCTGACGGTGCTGGCATAGACCTGGCGCACCGCCGCCTCGAACTGGCGGTAGCGCTGGTCCAGGGTCCCCTGGTTGGGGCAGAACACACTGTCGTACTTTCCGGCAAAGGCGTTGCCGAATCCGTCCTCCAGCAGGGAGCTGGAGCGGACGATGATGGGCGACTGGCCGAAGTACTCCAGCATGGACAGGAACTGTTCCTTTATGGAGGGCATGAAGCTGCCGTTTAAAAGCAGCTGCTTCAGCTCCGGGGACAGGCGCAGGTAGTCCTCCGGCCTCAGCATCTGAGTGCGCAGTTCCCAGATGCCGCTCTGCACCGCATAGGTGTAGAACACGTCCGCCCCGATGAAGTAGGAGTCGTGGGGCTCGATGCGTTTTTTATACAGCTCCGGGTCCGTGTCCCGGATGACGTTCCTGGCCAGGAGCATGCCCACCGCCTTGCCGCCGATGCAGCCGGTGCCTATGACCCGCTTTTTGATGTCCATAAGGTCATGCATGGAAAAATATTTCCGGCACAGCTCCAGGCGCTTGGGCTCGTTGCCCAGCAGGCAGCGGAGGATGTTCTCCTTCATGGCCCGGCCCTCCTCGTCCACCGGCTCCTCGCCGCCGTTTTTCACCGAGTCAAACATACTGTCCCAGCAGTCCCGGCGCTCCCCGGTCTGGGTAAAGATGTCAAAAATGGCATAGAGCTCGGCGCTGGAGGTGAGGGTGCGGCAGTGGCCGCCCTCCAGCTTTATGGGATAATACATGTCTTCCGTCTGCCGCCCGGCCACCTTCACCGGGTGGATGTAGGTGCTGCCGTCTATGTTGCGGATATTTATCAGCACCGGGGTGGCCGCCCGGATGCGGGAGACGGTGTCGTATATGTGCCGCTCGTACTTGATGCAGGTATAGGCTATGGAATGGCGGCTGTGGCTGAAGGCGCTGGTGAGGCAGAAAAAGTTGCACACCATGTGGTCGGAGAACCAGAAGTGCTGAAGGCAGGAGAGACAGTCGGTTATGAATATGCTGTCCTCCGGCTCGGCGCTGACTATGCGGTGTATCTGCACGGAAAAGGTCTCAAAGCCCACCGCCGGGTCCAGCACGTATTTCTTCACATTGGCCCCCCGCTTTATCAGAGCTTCGTCATCCACCACCTCGGCGTGGTCGGCAAAGCGCAGGTACACTATGCGCTGCTTTGTCCGGGCCACGCTGGCCACCAGCTGGCTCACCACGAACACGTAATCCCCCATGTTCTCTATCTGCCAGGTGACGGTATCCCCCCAGCGGAGATAGTCCAGGGTCTTGTCCAGGCCCTCAATGCCGGTACTTATATACTTGGCTTTTTCCATCGGTTTCCTCCTTCTGCCCAGATATTGTCTTCCCTAAGCGGCCGCCCCGGGCAGCCCTTCCTTTTATAGGGAAATTATAACCGAGGCGGCAGGGCTATGGCAATAAAAAAGCCCGGAGAAAGGGCAAAAAATTTCCCCGCAGCCTCCGCTGCGGGGAAATCAAAATACTGCGCTTTATTTTTTGCGGACTATATTGTCCTTATCCTTATATATGCTCTCGGGAGGGATGACGCCCCGGACGCAGGAGGTGGGGTAGATATTGGAATTGCGGCCCACCACGGTGCCGGGATTGAGGACGCTGTTGCAGCCCACTTCCACGCAGTCGCCCAGCATGGCGCCGAATTTCTTGCGGCCGGTCTCTATGGCTCCGGCGGGGTCCTTCACCACTACCAGGGTCTTGTCGCTCTTCACGTTGCTGGTGATGGAGCCGGCGCCCATATGGGCCTTGTAGCCCAGCACGGAGTCCCCCACATAGTTATAGTGGGGAGTCTGGACATTGTCAAAGAGCACCACGTTCTTCAGCTCCACGGAGTTGCCCACCACGGCGTTCTTGCCCACGATGGCGCTGCCCCGGATAAAGGCGCAGTGGCGAACCTCGGCGCCGTGGTCGATGATGCAGGGGGAGCCCAGGTAGGCGGAGGGGAAGACCTTGGCGTCCTTGGCCACCCACACGCCCTCGCTGGGGTTGTCGTACTCCTCGGGGCTGAGAGTGGGGCCCAGCTTCAGTATGAAGGCCTTTATCCCGTCCAGCACTTCCCAGGGGTAGGTCTTGCCCTGAAAAAGCTCTTTTGCTATGGTCTTATCCAGGTCGAAAAGTTCTTTTATCTCCGTCATCATTTCACCTTTATAAGCTTTCCCGCCGCAGCCATGGCGGCGATTATCTCATCCACCTTTTCCTCGCAGAGGGCGTCGCTGGTGGCCTCCACCATCACCCGGAGCAGGGGCTCGGTACCGCTCTTTCTCAGCACCACCCGGCCCTCGTCCCCCAGGTCGGCCTCCACCTTCTTCACGGCGGCCTTCACTTCCTCGCAGTTCAGGGTCTCGTCCTTGTCGGTGACCACTACGTTCTTCAGCTTCTGGGGGTACATGGTCATGCCGGCAGCCAGTACGGACAGGGGCTCCTTGGTCTCGGTGATGCATTCCATCACCTTTATGGCCGTGAGCAGGCCGTCGCCGGTGTTGGCATGGCGGCCGAAAATGATGTGGCCGGACTGCTCGCCGCCGATGATGTGGCCGTTCTGGCGCATGTTCTCCGCCAC
>CALWVZ010000036.1 GCA_944385125.1 uncultured Oscillospiraceae bacterium | reverse complement strand
GCCGTCAGCGGGATGGGCGCATCGCCCACGCGCATCTGGAACTCTTCCCTCTCCTCATTGAAGTACATTATGCGTATGCTCTCCACAGTGGGCGTGGGAGTGGGGGAGGCAGTGGGAGGCGCTTCGATAAGAGGCGTATAAGTAGCTGCAGCGGGGGGCGTAAGCATTTCGTTGCCCGGATTGTCCGAGCCGTTCAGGCCGGTGGATACCATCACTATCACAGCCAGAATTACCGCCACCACAAGGATAAGTCCAAAAATCATCTGCCATTTTGTGTTCGTTTCGGCACGCTCATAAGATGCGGTCCCTCTGACCGTTCCGGGAGTGGTGCCGGGAGTGCGCCCGCTCTGGGTCACCCGACGGGTGCCGCAGTTGGGGCAGCGGCTGCGCATGGAAGAAAATGTCTCGCCGCAGCGGCGGCATTTTACTTCAGGAATCATGCTCATACAAGTTCCTCCGTTCTTATGCAAAAACAAATGGTCTACTGCTTTATAAATAATACAACTTCTTTTGTGTTTCGTCAAGAGTTCTCATGCCCTGAGGGCCTTTTTTGCAGCCATTTGCGGTGTCAATTCCCCACTTATTCCCCAATTTCACGGAAATTCCCCTAATATTCGGCAAATTTCCCCTGGCCATTATCCACTCCGCCCCTTCCCCGGGCCCAAAGCTTTGTTCAGGATGCACAGTCTCCTCCCTACAATACGATTGAAAAAAATCCCCCGGGATGTTAAAATAAGTTCGGCGCCCTCCCCCCATGGCCGGCTACTACTTACATTGAAAGGCGGATGGATATGGCAAAGGAAATCACCAGGATAGTTCTCACCGGCGGACCCGCCGCAGGCAAAACCACCCTTATAAGCAGGATACTTAAGGAATTTAAATCTGAGGACGGCTGGAAAGTCATCACCATCCCGGAGACCGCTACCGAGCTTATATCCGGCTTCGGCATACGTCCCTTCGGCAACTGCGTAAGCATGGAGGAGTTCCAATACTTTGTTATCCAGGACCAGCTCCATAAGGAGTCCCTGGCCCTGAAGGCCGCCCAGATGGTGCCGGAGGAAAAGGCGCTGATAATCTACGACCGGGCCGTCATGGACGACAAGGCCTATGTAAGCGACAGCCAGTTTCAAAATATCCTGGCCCACTTCGGTAAAACCGAGGAGCAGATACTCTCCGGCTATGACGCCGTGCTCCACCTGGTCACCTGCGCCAAGGGCGCCGAATACGCCTACAACTTCGGCAATGCCGCCCGCTATGAAAGCCTGGAGGACGCCAGAGCCAAGGACGACCTGACCCTTCGGGCCTGGAGCGCCCACCCCTCCCTGTATATCGTAGATAACTCCATAGATTTTGAGGACAAGATCAACCGGGCCATCGCCCAGATATACCGTATAGTCGGGCAGAGCGCTCCGGCAGTGGAAAAGCGGAAGTTCCTCATCTCCATGCCGGACTGCCGGGAGCTCATGGAGAAATACGGCGCCGTAAGCGTGGAGATGATGCAGACCTATCTCAATTCCACCAATCCCCAGGTGGAACGTCGCATCCGCCAGCAGCGCAACGGCGGCGGTTACCTGTATTTCTACACCGAAAAGCGCATCGCCCAGGACGGCAGCCGCTGGGTCACGGAAAAACCCATCTCGGAAAAGGAGTATGTGGCCTACCTTATGGACAGCGACCTGAGCCTCCACGCCGTGAGAAAGCTGAAATACCGCTTCGGTTACAAAAACGCCCGGCTGGAGATAGACGTCTATCCTTTCTCTGAGGAAAAGGCCGTGCTCTTCGTATACGGCGGCGGAGAAAAGCTCCAGCTGCCCGACGAGATCGGCCTGATAAAAGAGGTTACGGGAGATAAGACATACAAAAACCGGCAGCTGGCCATGACTCAAGTTCTGTAAACCAAATTATCTGCCGGCGTTCCGGGCCATTTTGAAGCTCCTTAAATTTTATGCACGACCGAAAACTTTTTGGTCGTGCTTTTTTTGCGGCAAAATATCCTGTTTGTTTCTATTTCGACAGGTTTTTATCCAAACAATCGTATATTGCAGAATACTACAGAAAATTACAAAAGAAAGTCCTTGCTAATGTATTATGTCGACTTTATAATTAAAAGCACATTAGGTTATGTTAACGCTTATATGTAAAGCGTTTTATTTTTATCCTTATTTAGCCGGATCCTGGGAGAGAGAGACATGAAGAACTTACTGTGCAAAACCATAAGCAGTGCGGCAATGGCCCTGGCCCTTGTCCTGGTTTTCGCCTGCCTCTCCCCCTGCGCCCAGGCTTTGGGCCACGGGGGCCATGAGAGCTGGACGGCTGTTGGTTCCGGCAACAGGAAGACTCTGGACAGTGGGAAGTACTATCTTAAAAACGACCTGAAGGGAGATCTTGTGATAAAGGGCCAGGTGGAGCTTTGCCTCAACGGCCACAGCATCACCGGCACCGGCAACGGCAGCGTTATCACCGTTTCCGACGGGGCGGGCCTCCGGCTCTGCGACTGCTGCTCCACCGGCTGCATCAGCGGCGGAAGCGCCACCGAGGGCGGAGGCATATACGTGGGTGAAAACGCCTCTCTCACCATGGAGGGCGGACAAATCGCCGGCAACCAGGCTACCAGGGGCGGCGGTATCTTCGCTTCCGACAGCGCCTCCCTAATTCTCAGCGGCGGCGAGATCCGGGAGAACAGCGCCAAGTCCGGCGGCGGGCTCTATCTTCGGTGCCAGGCAGACATCAGCGCCTGCCTTATAAAGGACAATGTCTGTGAATATAACGGAGCCGGCATCTATGCCGAGGCGGACAGGGACGCACAGATAATACTCTCCTCCGTGGATGTTCTGGACAACAGCTCCATCGGCCACGGCGGCGGTATATACATCAAGAGCTGCCGGATGGATATGCTCAGCGGCAGCGTGTCCGGCAACCAGGTCACGGCTCCTCACGCTTGCGGCGGCGGAGTATATGTGGACGAGTACGCCGGTTTCACCATGGGTGTTGGGGTCGAGATATCAGACAACTGCGCAGCCAATTCCGGCGGCGGAGTCTGCATCAGCGGCGGCACCCCCGCCTCCGACTTTACCATGGAGGGCGGAGAGATAAAGGGCAACACCGCCATCAACGGCGGCGGCATAGCCTCTACCGGCGTGGGCCTTTTCCAGATACTCGGCGGGACCATAGAGGATAACTCCGCCTCCGGCGACGGCGGCGGCATATACATAAGCTTTGCCTTCACAAGGGACGTGAGCAAGCTCATATCCAGTTGCAGCATCCTGAACAACAGCGCCGTAAACTACGGCGGCGGCATCTTTCTCCAGGGCAACAGCTTCATAGACGTGGAGCTGTGCGGCGACAGTGTGAGCGGCAACAGCGCCCTGGACGGCGGCGGAGTGTATGTAAATGAGCTGGAGAACCTGAAGCTCTCCGGCACGATGAAGGTCGACGGCAACCAGTGCAGCGGCCGGGGCCCCAACTTCTATCTCCACAGTGCTGAGAGCTTGTCCGTCAGCTCCCTGAACACGGACAGCAGCATAGGCATGAGCCTGGAATACACCGACGACAGCAGCTTTACCCTGGATGCCTCTGAGGCTCCCCAGGCGCTGGAGGACTGCTTCATCAGCAATATCGACGGCTTCGGCATCATTGCCGGCAAGAACGGGCAGCTCCAGTTCTCCCTGGCCTGCCGGGTGGACTTTGACCCCAAGGGCGGCACGGTGGACGAGAGCTACAGGATGTACACCAACGGCGAGGCTCTGGGCGCACTGCCCGTCCCGGAAAAGGAAGGCTACACCTTTACCTATTGGGACTACAGCGGCCGCCGGGTCAGTGAGAGCGACGTGGTCACTTTCGACAAGACCCTCTCCGCCAACTATGAGTTCAACAACTACAGCGTGATCTTTGATCCCAACGGCGGCAGCGGCTCCATGGAGGCCCAGGCCTGCCGCTACACCGTGCCCTTCAAGCTGGCGGAGTGCAGCTTTACCCGGGAGGGCTATGTCTTCGACGGCTGGAGCCTCAGCCCCCAGGGGCCTGTGGAATATGCAGACCGGGACAGCGTATGCAATCTCTGCGGGGAAAACGGGGGCAGCGTCACCCTCTACGCCCAGTGGAGGACCCAGCCCGCCCAGTCCGTCAGCCTGGCGGAGACTCTGGAGCTGGCGGTGGGCGAGAGCCGGCTGCCCGGCATCACGCCGGAACCGGCAGGCAGCGACACCAGCGGGCTTGTCTGGAGCTGTGATGATGAGGACATACTTTCTGTGGACCCTGACGGGCGCATCACGGGCCTGGCCGCCGGCACTGCCAAGCTCAGCGTGGAGACCGAGTCCGGCTACGTGGCCAGCTGTACCGTGGAAGTGGGCAGGCGCGCCCCCAATGTTTCCGACTTTGTCTTTACCGAAGAGCGCAGCTTCAGCTATGACGGCAGCGGCAAGACCCCGGTGCTCCTATCCTACCCCCAGAACATGTCCATAACCGTGAGATATCTCCGGGCCCAGGACGGCAGCGAGAGCTATGAGATACCCAGCCTGCCCGGCAGCTACAGCATATACATAGACGTGGAAGAGAGCGACTGCTATGAAGCCGCTTCCGGCCTGAGCCACAGCTCCTGGAGCTTTGAGATAACTCAGGGCAGCCAGCAGCCCCTCTCCATTGAGGGCATACCCCAGTCCGTGTGCTACGGCCAGGCCTTCAGTCTCTCCCTCTCCGGCGGTTCCGGGGACGGGCCTGTCAGCTGGCAGCTCAGCTCCGGCGACTGCGCCGTGGTGAACGCCGAGACGGGAGACGTATACGTCACCGGCACAGGTGAGTTCACCGTCACGGTCACCAAGGCGGGCAACGGCGTATACGACGATGTCTCCGCCAGCGCCTCCTTTACCGCCGCAAAGCGGCCCCTCTATCTGGAGAGCATGCCGGAGGTGGCCACCGAGAAGGTCTACGACGGAAGCGACAGCGCCCAGCTCCTCTCCGCCGGGACCATATCCGGCTTCCGGCCGGAGGACGAGGGCAGTATCCCCGTCCATGCCGCAGCCCGCTATGAGGACAAAAATGCAGGCTACGGCAAGACCGTCACCGTCAGCTACGACCTGGGCGAGTACGCCCAGTACTATCAGGCCCCGGAGGACTGCACAGTCTCCGACTGCGTCATCTATCCCCTTGCGGTCCAGATAGCCTGGGACTACAGCCAGGCCCTGGTCTACAGCGGGGCCCAGCAGCAGGTGGGGGCCTATGTGTCCAACGCCCTGGCCGGAGACAGCGTAAGCTGCACCGCCTATGAGGGCGCAGCCGCCACCGACGCCGGCGACTATGCCGCCTGGGTCACCGCCCTGGACGACCCCAACTACAGTCTGGACGGCGCTCAGGGCAACTACCTGCTCTGGAGCATACAGCCCAGGACCGTCACCGTGAAGGCCGACTCCATGCGCAAGATATACGGGGACTTCGACCCCGTGTTCAGCTACAGCTGTGAGGAGGGAGAACTGCCTCCTCTCACCGGGCAGCTCCAGCGGGATTACGGCGAGGATGTGGGCGCCTATTACATACGCCAGGGCAGCCTGGCCCTGGCCGAGGGCAGCGGCGGCAACTATGTGCTCAGCTTTGAAGAGGGCCTGCTAACGGTGGATGTGGCCGGCAACGACATCTACGGCTTCTCCTGCGGCGACGTGGCTTACGGCTCTCAGCCCATGCCCGGCGCCCAGTCGGCTTACGGCAGCGTCAGCTTCAGCTACAGCCAGAGCCCCGACGGGCCCTTCGGACCTTGGGATGTGAACAATGCCCCCGGTCTCTGGTACGTGAAGGCCAGCGTAGAGCCCACCGTCAATTACAAGGGGGCTGAGGCCGTCATCTCCTTTACCCTGCTCAACGAGGAGCTCCAGGCCTTTGTGGAGCCTGAGGGCGTCCATGTGGGCTCAAGCGGAGATGTGTTCAGCAATGTGGCGGCAGCCCTGCCCACCGAGCTGGAGCTGGTAAACACCCTGGGGCTCAGGAGCCAGCACAGAGCCAAGGTCTGGTGGGACATAGAGTATATGGCCTATGACAGCCATATCCAGGGAGCCCAGGTGGTCACCGTCACCGGCACGGCCTCCCTGCCTCAGGAAGTGAACAACTCCTACGGAGTTCCTCTGGAAGTCAGCATCCAGGTCTATATAGAGCCCGGCCTCTACGGCGGCTCCTCAACGGCGAGCGATAACGGCTCCGGCCTTGCGCCCGCCCCCTCTCCCGGGGACGGAGGCCTGGAACTCCTGCCCGGCGGCAGCACGGCGGACCCCTTCCTCTGATATGGCCTGAAGCCGCCTTACAGCAAAGACCTCCTGCCCGGAGAAAACCGGGCGGGAGGTCTTTTGACTTTTAATTAAACTCAGTATTCCAGCAAGGGGGCGGAGCCGTCGTCCTTCATCTTTGTTATGGAGCGTATCCGGGCCTTATAGGAGTAGCTGTCGCTGACCTGGACGGTGAATTCGTCCCCCACCTTTTTCCCCAGCACCTGGCGGCCAAAGGGGGATTCCTTGCTGATAAGGCCCTTCCTGGGGTCGCAGCGCACGGTGGTGACCACCTGTATGACCTCAGTGTCGTCCTCGTCGGGCATGTATATCTCCACCTTGTCAAAGAGGCCCACCTCGTCGGCGGCGGAGCTGTCGTCTATTATCTTGGCGGACTTTATCATGCCCTCCAGGTAGCGGATGCGGCTGCGGTTCTTGTTCTGGGCCTGCTTTGCCGCCTTATATTCAAAGTTCTCGCTGAGATCGCCGAAGGCCCTGGTGCGCTTGACTTCCTCGATGAGCCCGGGCATCAGCTCCAGCCGCCGGTAATCCAGCTCCTCCTTCATTTTCTTGATGTCTTCTCTTGTCAGTTCGTCGTGCATATCCCTTATCTCCGTCAGATATCTATATTGATAGTGTTCAGGCCGTTCTTGTCAAACTCCTCCATATACTCCTCCATCCGCTCCTGGAGCTGGGAGAAGTCCTCCGGGTCGCTGTTCTCCAGGCCCAGGTCCCGGCGGGCCAGTTCCTCCGCCAGGATGTTGTAAAACACCGCATCCTCATAGTCGGCTATGGCCTCGTGTATGCCCCCGTCCTCGTAGGCTCTGGAGGGGAAGATATGGCCCTGCCAGGTCTCCACCAGGGAACGCATGCCGTGGCCCGGGCACAGGGCGAACAGCTTCTCCTGCAAAAGGTCGTAGTCCTCAAAGCGGTCGTCGCCCCGGGCGGAATTCAATATCCAGTTACCTATATATACCATGTCAAGCAAACGCCTGAACTCTTTTTCGCTCAGCTCTATATTCATGCTACCGCCTCCTTGCTTGCCGGATATATTATACTCTTATTATATCAAAGAGCAATGGATATTGCCAATAAATTTCCTACGCAGTGCTGAGTTCCCCCGCCGGAGAATAAATTTTCCTTGTATTAAGCTGCGTTTTGAGTTATATTTAAGCGTCGGCACCCTTTCGCCGGCACGAGCATGCAAAGGGGGACTTTGATGGATAACAGAGCTATCGGCATTTTCGACTCCGGCCTGGGAGGACTCACCGCCGCTGCGGCCCTCAGAGAGCTTATGCCCCGGGAGAAGATAATTTATTTTGCCGACAGCGCCCGGGTGCCCTACGGGGCCATGAGCCGGGAGCAGCTGCTTATCATGGCCCGGCAGGACCTGGAGCTTCTGGCCTCCTTTTCAGTCAAATTCATTATCGCCGCCTGCGGCACCGTTTCCAGCAATGCCGCTCAAATTATAGAGAGTTTCCCCATCCCCAGCCTGGGGGTCCTGAAACCCGGCATACAGGCTATGAGCCGTATCCCCGGCCATGCCCCCCTGGGCATCATCGCCACCGCCGCCAGCATTAAGGCGGGGGCTTTCCGCCGGGAACTGGAGCTGCTCTGTCCCGGCCGGGAGATCGTGGACCTGCCCTGCCCCGACTTCGTGCCCCTTATAGAGAGCGGGCACACCCAGCCCCATGACCCGCTGCTGATAGAAGCGGTGGAGCGTTCCCTGCGTCCCGCCAAGGGTCTGGGCATGGCCGCCCTGCTGCTGGGCTGTACCCATTACGGCATTATTGCGCCGGCTATACGGGACTTCCTAGGCGGCGGGGTGGAGCTGGTCAGCGCCTCCGAAAGCGCCGCTCAGGCCGCCTGCGCCTGTCTTGAACGGCTGGGCCTTCAGGGCGACGGCTGCGGGGAGACCCTGTACTACACCAGCGGCGATGCGGAGGAATTTTCCGCCGCTGCGTCCCGGCTCCTGGGCCGGGAGATCCGGGCCGGGCAGCTGCCTGCAATGGATATAAAATGATGATACGGAGATAGCGTTTAAAATGATGAAAGACGTGGTCATTTCCATCCGCACCGTCCACTCCTGCGATACGGATGAGGAGGATTTTCTGGACTTCACCACCGACGGGCTGTACACCTATGACGGAGAGGTGGGCTGCCTCAGCTACCTGGAGACGGAAGTCACCGGCATGGAGGGCACCCGCACCAGCGTCATAGTAATGCCCGACCAGGTGGCGGTGGACAGAGACGGCCTGATTACCAGCCGCATGATATTCCGGGAGGGAGACAAGACATCTTTCCTCTACGACACCCCCTACGGCACCGCCACCATGAACATCAGCACCCGCCGCATAGACAGCAGTCTGGACGGACACGGCGGCCAGGTGGAGATAGACTATGTGGTGGACATGGAGCACACTATTGTGACAAAGAACAGGTTCCGCCTGGAGATCACAGAACAAAAGCAGATTGGAGAGAATCAGAATGGCTAACATGATCCAAAGCGCCAAAGACAGTATCAACAGTCTCCTGGCTCAGGCCTATGAGAAGGCTTCCCAGGCCGGGCTGCTGCCCGCCGGGGCGGAACTATCCGGCACCGTAGAGATACCCAAAGACAGCTCCAACGGCGACTTCGCCGCCAACCACGCCATGGTAGGAGCCAAGGCTCTGCACATGGCCCCCAGGAAGATCGCCCAGGCCCTCATCGACAGCATGGAACTGGAGGGCAGCTGGTTTGCCTCCGTGGAGGCCGCCGGCCCCGGCTTTATCAACTTCCGTCTGGCGGACAGCTGGTATTCCGACGTGCTGAAGGCCGTCACCTCCGAGGGTGACGACTACGGCCGCAGCTGCGAGGGCCAGGGTAAAAAGCTCATGGTGGAGTTCGTCTCCGCCAACCCCACCGGCCCCATGCACATGGGCAACGCCCGGGGCGGCGTACTGGGAGACGCTCTGGCCAGCGTTCTGGACCGGGTAGGCTACGATGTGTGGAGAGAGTTCTACGTCAACGACGCCGGCAACCAGATAGAAAAATTTGCCAATTCTATAGACGTGCGCTACCAGCAGCTCCTGCTGGGAGAGGACAAGGTGGAGTTTCCCGAGGACGGCTACCACGGCGACGATATCAAGGAGCTGGCCCGCCTTTTCCGGGAGGCCCACGGAGACGGCTACCTGAATCTGCCCGCCGCCCAGCGCCATGAGGCTATGGCCAGGTTCGGCCTGGACATCAACATCCCTAAAATGCAGAACGACCTGCGCCGCTACGGCATTGAATACGACCAGTGGTTCTTTGAGTCCTCCCTCCACAAGTCCGGCTATGTGGCCCAGACCGTGGACAAGCTGACTCAGCGGGGCTATACCTACGAGAAGGACGGCGCCCTTTGGCTCAGCACCTCCCGGATACTCCGGGAGCACTACGCCAAGCAGGGCAAGTCCCAGGAGGAGATAGAACGTCTGGAGCTGAAGGACGACGTGCTGCGCCGGGCCAACGGCTTCTACACCTACTTTGCCGCCGACATCGCCTACCACCGCAACAAGCTGGAGCAGCGGCGCTTTGACCGGGTCATCAATGTCTGGGGAGCCGACCACCACGGCCATGTGGCCCGTCTCAAAGGCGCCATGGACGCCCTGGGCCTGGATGGGGACAAGCTGGACGTGGTGCTTATGCAGCTGGTGAAGCTCACCCGGGGCGGCGAGGTGGTGCGTATGTCCAAACGCACCGGCAAGGCTATATCCCTCACCGACTTGCTGGACGAGATCCCCGTAGACGCCGCCCGCTACTTCTTTAACTCCCGGCCCGAGTCCCCGGTGGAATTCGACCTGGAGCTGGCCATCCGCCAGGACAGCGAGAACCCGGTGTACTACGTCCAGTACGCCCACGCCCGTATCTGCACCCTTATCTCCGCCCTGGCCGCCGAGGGCCATCAGGTGCCGGAAAAGGCGGAGGCCTCCCTCCTGTCCACCCCCGAGGAGAAGGAACTGATAAAGCAGCTGGCCGCTCTGCCCGAGGAGCTGCATCTGGCCGCCAGGGATTACGACCCCAGCCGCCTGAACCGCTATGTCACGGAGCTGGCCGCCCGCTTCCACCGCTTCTACACCGTCTGCCGCATCAAGGGTGCGGAGCCCCAACTCCAGTCCGCCCGCCTGCTCCTGGCCGATTGCGTGCGCCGGGTCATCGCCCTGTCTTTGGGCATCATTGGCGTTCACGCCCCGGAGAAAATGTGAGAAAAAAACTATGCATAAAGCATCCGCCCCAAGGCAAAGCCTTGAGGCGGATGCTTTATGCACACAGTATTTTTTTACACCAGCCGTATTACGTGGCAGCTGCCCCGGCCGAAGGTCCGCTCCATTTCTGCCTTATAGCCGGAAAAGCTGTCTATGGGCATCAGCGCCTGGACGCAGCCGGCAAAACCGCCGCCATGGACCCGCCAGGCTCCCACGCCTTCCAGCAGCTTGCGGCTCAGCTCCAGGCCCTGCTGGAGCTTGGTATCCCCGGTGGCGGAGGTGATGATATTGTTCAGCAGTTCCTCCGAGGAGCGGCCGGACTCGTTCATAAGGCGCATGTAGGTTTCCCCGTCTCCGGCTTTCAGGGCGTCCCGCATCTTCGGCACCCGCTGGTTTTCCCCGAAAAAATGCATTGCCCGGCGCACAGGACGGTTGGAGGCGTCCCAACCCTTGGCCTTGAATTCCTCCGGGTCCACGTCCGCCAGCACCCCCTTGTCAAAGAGGTTGGCTATATACACCATGTCCGCAGGAATACGGGCATAGGAAGTATCCAGACCCGCATGGCTGCCCCCGGTGTCGGTAAGGCAGAGGACCAGGCCCATGTCCGAAAAGTCCGCCTTTATGGGCTCTATCTCCCCGGTCTTGAAGTCCACATATACGGTATGTCCGTAGGCGCAGGTGAGCTGGCTCATCAGTCCGCAGGGCTTGCCGAAGTACTGGTTCTCCGCCTGCTGGGCAGCTCTGGCCAGAACTATGGGCTCCACCTTGCCCTCGTTGAACAGCTCGCTGAGTATCCTGCCTATGAGCACCGCAAAGGCCGCAGAAGAGCTGAGCCCCGAACCTGCAGGCAGGCTGCTGCGCACCTTGGCTTCAAAGCCCCCTATATTCAGCCCCAGCTCCTGAAAAGCGGCGTAGACCCCTCTCACCAGAGCCGTGGACGTACCGAACTCGGAAGTGCGTATGTTCAGCTGAGCGGTGCGCACATCAATGTCAGGAAAGCCCTCCGACTCGATATGGCACAGGTTGCTGCCATTTGGCCAAAAGCTGGCAAACAGCCCCAGGTCCACTGCGGAGGCCAGTATCCTGCCCCGCTGATGGTCTGTATGATTGCCGGCAAGTTCCGTCCTGCCGGGGACAAAAATATCTCTTTCCATTTGGGACCTCCTCCGAAAGCAGCCCTCAACACCTACCAGAACACATATCAGAATATAATAATTCTTCGGTAAAGTCAACAAGCAAAGCGGCTATAAAATAAAAATAAAAGGCGCTGCAAATAAAACAAGATTTTAACACTCCCCTCAGCCTATTGCCTTATTTTTGGACAGAATATATAATGGGTATACAATTTTTAACAGGGAGTGATTCCTATGCAAAGCAGCAGCGGTATCAATCTTACCATGCTATGCGACTTTTATGAGCTCACCATGGGTAACGGCTATTTTGCCGAAGGCATGGACAGCCGCATCACCTATTTCGATATGTTCTACCGCAGCATCCCGGACAGCGGTGGCTATGCCATTATGGCGGGACTGGAGCAGATAGTGGACTATGTGAAGAACCTCCATTTCAGCGAAGATGACATCAGCTATCTGGCCGGCCGCAGGCTCTTCAAGCCGGAGTTTCTGGACTATCTCCGCTCCTTCCGCTTTACCGGCGACATCTGGGCCATCCCGGAGGGCACGCCTATCTTCCCCGGGGAGCCGGTGATAACCGTGAGGGCGCCCGCCATCCAGGCCCAGCTGCTGGAAACTTACATGTTGCTGGAATTCAACCACCAGAGCCTCATCGCCACTAAGGCCAACCGTATCTGCCGCTCTGCCGAGGGCCGCACCGTGTTGGAGTTCGGCTCCCGCAGGGCCCAGGGTATCGCCGGGGCCGTCACCGGCGCCAGGGCCGCCTACATCGGCGGCTGCGCCGGCACCGCCTGCACTGTCTCCGACCAGCTCTATGGCGTCCCCGCCGCAGGCACCATGGCCCATTCCTGGGTGCAGATGTTCGACTCGGAATACGAGGCCTTTGTCAGCTACTGCCGCACCTATCCCAACAACGCCGTGCTCCTGGTGGACACCTTTAACACCCTCCGCTCCGGCGTCCCCAACGCCATCCGGGCCTTTGACCAGGTCCTCAAGCCCCTGGGCATCACCAAGTGCGGCATACGCCTGGACTCCGGGGACATGGCCTACCTCACCCAGCAGGCCAGAAAAATGCTGGATGCCGCCGGCTGGACGGAGTGTACCATAACCGTGTCCAACTCCCTGGATGAGCGGCTCATTGCAGAGCTCATACGTCAGGGCGCCAAGATCGACTCCTTCGGCGTGGGCGAACGGCTCATCACTTCCAAAAGCGACCCGGTCTTCGGCGGAGTCTATAAGCTCTGCGCCGTGGAGGACGACAAAGGGAATATCATCCCCAAGATAAAAGTCAGCGAAAATGTGGGTAAGATAACCAATCCCGGCTTCAAGAAGGTCTACCGCTTCTTCAACCGGGACACCGGCATGGCCGAGGCGGACTACATCTGCCTCCATGACGAGTCCGTAGACGACACTCAGCCCCTGGAGATATGCCATCCTCATGACCGCTGGAAGCGCAAGACTATGAAAAACTTCAGAGCCGTGGAACTGCTCCAGCCCATATTCAAAGGCGGAGAGCTGGTCTATTCCTTGCCCAGCCTGAAGGATATCAGGACCTCCTGCGCCTACAACGTCAGCACCCTCTGGCCGGAGGTAAAGCGTTTTGATTTTCCCCACCAGTACTACGTGGACCTCTCCCCCAGGCTCATGGAGCTGAAGGACAATATGCTGGCCAGCTACGGCCACGACAGAGCCTGAGCGCAGGCTTTCCCGTAAGGCCTGACCCGGGCACAGCAAAAGGGAAGTATTCCTGCGAATACTTCCCTTTGATAATGCCGCCTCCCCTTTGAGACGCCGGATATGGCCGGGACATGGGGGTTCAGTCCCCCTCTTCCCGGGGAGCTACATATTCCAGCAGCTCTCCTATTCCGCAGTCCAGAGCCGAACAGAGCCTGGCCAACACATCCACATCCAGCCGGGTAACGGTATTGTTGCAATAATGGTTTATCTGGCTGCGCTGCATCTCCGCCCGATGGCTCAGTTTGTTTTTGCTTATGCCCCGGTCCTTTATAAGCTGGTCCAATTTGATTTTGATAGTGCCATACTGGTACATCGGCTTTTACACTCCCAGTTCTTTAGATAGCAAAACCAGTCTAGTCTAAATGCCTCTGTTTTATAAGTTCCAAGATGTCTTGTCTAATTAGCTGCACAGTGTTATTATCAGGCTGGGGGACGGCCGAAGTTCTGTGCCATTTCCATGGCAGCCGCCCACACGAGAAAAGGAGCTTTGATATGAATATTACCGTGGAACCGTCCGCCATAAGGGAGTACATGTTTAACGACCGGCTGCTGGACAGCCTGCTTGATGCTTACAGCCGGGAAATGGAGGCGGTGGGATACGCCATAGTCCGGGAAGAATACCTCCAGGGAAAGGCCGCCCTGTGTCCGGCCCTCAGGGATGAACAGCGGGCAGCTCTGGAAAAAGCCGAAAGTCTTTGCAGGGAGAACATGAAATACGCCATGGAGTTTGCCTTTTTCCAGGGCTGCTGCGGCTTCTTTCACCAGCTGTTTTCAAAGGACAGACTGGAGCGCCCCTTCCAGGGCCTGGTAGTAGAGGAGATATTGACCCTGCCGGGCATGGCTCGCCACAAAGATTATTACAAGAAGCGGCAGGAGACGAACCTTCTCTTTCAGACCCTGTCCTCCCAGCTCCCCCGCCGGAGCCAGGAAGAGCTCACCTCGGTGGAGTCCTTCTGGGATGAGCAGCTTTACGGTGTGCTGCGCCACGCCTTTTATATAGGCTATCGCAAGGCAATGGACTCGGTCAAATATTCCGTGGGTACGCAGCCTTCCAAAAACTACGGCGATATGCTGGCCATGCTGGAATATGAACTGGATTATTTCCCAAATCAGGATATTCCCCGGCAAAGCTGACAGGGAATATGTTTAGTACAGGCGGCTGCCTTTGAAGGCAGCCGCCTCAGCTTGTCAAAAAAGCCCTACAGACTTTTTTGACTGCGCTTCTCCCGCCAAGCATTTTGCCCTTGGCAAAATGCTGCTTCGCCCGAAAAGCCTTGAAAAATCAAGGCTTTTCTGTGGCGGGTTATTGCATCACGAGGCGGGCCTTGCCCCCTCGTGCTCCCCCGCTGCTCTATTGTCTTTACTTATACTATAGTTTTTTGACAGTCTCAGGCGGCTGCCTTTGAAGGCAGCCGCCTGCTCCGTTTATTATTGTTTACTGCTTGTCCAGCCTCCAGTTGGGGCGGGGCTCCCAGCCCGGCAGAGGCAGCCGCTGCATGGAGCCGAAGATCTTCGACTTCATATCCGGGTAGTCTTTTCCCAAGGTCTTCAGCAGCTGCTTTATCTCATAGCGCTTGCTGCCCTTATCCTGAGGGCAGGGGTTGTCTACCACCGGCACCTTCAGGCTCTCCGCCAGCTTGGCTATCTTCTGCTCTCCGGCGTAAATGAGGGGGCGTATCTGGGTCACCCCGGAGCGGTCCAGATAGGTCACCGGGCGAAAGCAGCTTATCCGCCCCTCAAACAGCAGGCTCATCATAAAGGTCTCTACCGCATCGTCAAAGTGGTGGCCCAGGGCCAGCTTGCTGGTCCCCCTCTGCTTTATAGCGTCGTTCAGCGCACCCCGGCGCATCTTGGCGCAGAGAGAACAGGGATTCTCCTCCCGGCGCACATCGAAGACTATCTCCTTGATGTCCGTTTTCAGGCAGGTGTAGGGAATGTCCCAGTCCCGGCAGAGCTGCGCCACCGGGGCAAAATCCATGCCCTCAAAGCCCAGCTCCAGGGTGATAGCCTCCAGTGAGAAGGCTCTGGGATAGAAACTTTGCAGATGCTTCAGGGCCAGCAGGAGCAGCAGGCTGTCTTTTCCCCCGGAGACGCCCACCGCTATCCTGTCCCCCTCCTGTATCATATCGTAATCGTCCACCGCCCGGCGCACCGTGCCGGTGAATTCGTTTAGGGCTTTGTCCATGTTTTCCCCTCTCATTGTTAAAAAATGAAATTTAGATTTTCTGCGTTTTGGCGAGTATTTGCCAGCATTCAGAAGTATTTAAAATCAAAATTAAATTTGTTGTTGACACTGGGACATGCCCGTGGTATAAATATAAAGCACGCTTGGGCTACGGGCTATATTGTAGCGGCAAGCGTCTGAAATGTCAAAACATTTAATTCTTATATGGAGGCAAGACTATGTCTACTACAATGGTAAGCAAGGAGTCCGTTACCCGCAAGTGGTACGTCCTTGATGCTGCAGGCAAGCCCCTGGGCAAGACCGCTGCCCTGGCCGCCGAGCTGCTCCGCGGCAAGCTTAAAACCGACTACACTCCCCATGTGGACTGCGGCGACTACGTCATCATCATCAACGCCAAGGATGCCGTACTCACCGGCAAGAAGCTGGAGCAGAAGTACTACCGCACCCACTCCGGCTATCCCGGCGGCCTTAAGGAGACCCAGTACAAGACCCTGATGCAGAACAAGCCCGAGCTGGCCATGCGTCTGGCTGTCCGTGGCATGCTCCAGAAGAACACCATCGCCCAGTGGCAGCTGAAGCGTCTGAGAGTCTTCCGTGGCGCCGAGCACACCCACGCCGCCCAGAAACCCGAAGTCTGGGACCGCTAAAAGGAGGTAAAGAAATATGGCAACCTATAAGTGCAAGAAGCCCTATATGTACGGCACCGGACGCAGGAAGTCCTCCGTTGCCCGTGTTCACCTCATCCCCAACGGCACCGGCGTTATCACCATCAATGGCCGTGATATCGACGATTACTTCGGTCTGGACACCCTGAAGCTCATCGTCCGTCAGCCCCTGGTCACCACCGGCACCGTGGGCAAGGTGGACATCGAAGCTACCGTCTCCGGCGGCGGCGTCTCCGGCCAGGCCGGCGCAATCCGCCACGGCATTGCCCGTGCCCTGCTTCTGGTGGACGAGAGCTACCGTGCCGCTCTGAAGGGCGCCGGTTTCCTCACCCGTGACCCCAGAATGAAAGAGCGCAAAAAGTACGGCCTCAAGGCTGCCCGCCGCGCTCCCCAGTTCTCCAAGCGCTAAACCGTATACCGAACTTATCGAAAGCGTCGCCTCTTGGCGGCGCTTTCTTTTTGCGCTCTTTCGGGAACTTCCGCCGGAGCTCTTTATTTGAGCTATGCTCCATGTAAAAAAACAGCCGCCCCGGTCTTTTTTACCGGGGCGGCAATAATCATCAGTTGTCTTTTGTTTTCGGGATCACTTGAGGCGTTCCAGATACTCCACGATGGCGCCAACGGTGCCCAGCTTTGCAGCATCCTCATCGCTGATGGTGATACCGAAGCTGTCCTCCAGGGACATGATGAGCTCCACCACGTCCAGAGAGTCTGCACCCAGGTCGTCCACCAGGTTGGTATCCATGGTGATAGTCTCAGGGTCGATCTCGAACTGCTGTGCCAGGTTCTGCTTTACAGTCTCAAAAAGCATGTTTATCTCCTCCAAAAACTTGTCATGCCCATTCACGGCTCTTGGGCTTATTATCCGGCTGCTCCGGCTTTACATAGGACACCACTACCCGGCGATTGGGCTCCACGCCGGTGGAACTGGTGGTCACGCCCTTGTAGTTTTGCAGGGCAGTGTGGATAACGTGGCGCTCGTAGGAGTTCATAGGCTCCAGGGCCATGCTGCGCTTGTACTTGATGGCCTTCTCCGCCATCTTCTCCGCCAGGCGGGTCAGGGATTCCTCCCGCTTGCTGCGGTAGCATTCGGCGTCCACACTGATATGCATATGCTTCTCGCTGCCGCGGTTTACCACATAATTTGTCAGATGCTGTATTGCATCCAAAGTCTCGCCCCGGCGGCCGATTATGGCCCCCATGCCGCTGCCGGACAGGCTCACATTCACTCCGCCGTTATCCCGGGGGCTGAACTCCATCTGGGCGTTTACGCCCATGCGCTCCAGCAGCCCGCTGAGGAACTGGCGTATCTGGGCGTACTCCGCAGGCTCATCCGCCGGTACGGCGGGCGTCTCCACGGTCTGGACGGCTTTGGGAGCCGCTGCCTCGGGCTTCGTATCCTTTACCGGCTCTTCATCCGGGGCCTCATAGCTGACCCGTATCACCGCAGGGGCTGCGCCTATACCCAGGAAGCCGGACTTGGCCCGCTCCAGGATCTCCACGGAGACCTCATCTCTGTCCAATCCCAGCTCACTGAGGGCCAGAGCTATGGCCTCATCCTCGGTGCGGGCGGACTTTTCCAAAGTTTTTATCATAATTTCAAAATCTCCAATTATCAGTCAAGCTTTTCTTCCCGGGCCTCTTCCGTGTCGGCAGAGTCCTGCCGGACTTCGGTCTCCACGCCGGTATCAAGAAGCTCCTCCATCTCCATGCTCTCGTCAATGGAGGGAGCGTTCTCGCTTTCGGCTGCGGCCAGGGCGGTGGCCTCCTCGGCCATCTCAGGGTTGGTGAAGCGGTCCGGCACATAGGCCCGGCCACGGGCATAACGGCGGTCGCCTACCTGGGAGGCGGGCTTCTCATATTCCTTTATGCCCAGGCGTTCCCGGCGGGCTGCCCGCTCGGCCCGCTCCAGGGCTGCCTTGCGCTCTTCCGCCTTCTGCTTTTCGTTTGCCTGGATCTTCTTCTTGCTGGTGTTGGTGTTTATCTCGGTCTTTCCCTCGGCCTTAAGGCGCTCGGTCTCCAGGCGCTTGGCCTCCAGCTCCTTCTCCCGCTCGCTGCGCTGAGCGGCCCGGACGGCGTCTTCCTTATCCAGCTGCTTCTTGAATATCTTGGTGAGGAAGAAATCCCTGGCTATGCCGAAGACGGAGTTGGCTATCCAGTACACGCCCATGGCGGCAGGCATAACAAAGCAGATCCACACGCTCATGAGGGGCATCATGATAGTCATGCTGCGCATTGAGGCCTGGGTCTGGGGGTTGTTCTGCTGGGGGTTCGTCATGTTGCTTATCTTCATGGAAGCCCAGGACAGGAATGCGGATATGAGAGGGATGAGGAACAGGCCCAGGGCGGGCAGCCACACGCTGCTGTCGCTCCAGTCGGTGTGCATGAAGAAGTTCCACTCCGGCTGCTGGCCCATGTTCAGGCCCAGGAAGCTGAAGTCGATATTCATCAGCCCGTCTATCTTGCCGGCCAGGGCGGTCTGTATCTCGTCCCAGTGCTGGTGGGCAATATCCGCCAGCTTTATCTCAAAGTAGGCGTCGGTCTTGGTGGGAACGGTATACCAGCCCTGAGTCACAAAGTAGTCCTGCAAAGTGGTGACCACTTCCTGGGCTACGAACATCATGCGGGTCAGGGGCTGGCGGATAACGCTGTACAGCGCTATCAGGATGGGGAAGGGTATGAGAGACCAGAGGCAGCCGGACATGGGGTTGACTCCCTCTTCCCTGTACAGCTTCTGCATCTCCTGGTTCAGCTTCTGGGGGTTGCCCTCATGGCGGCGCTGCAGTTCCTGGATCTTGGGGGTGAGACGGGTAGAACGCATCATGCTCTTTTTGCTCTTGGCCATGAAAGGGGTCATGAGCAGGTTGACCATGAAGGCAAAGAGAATGATGGACACGCCGTAGTTGCCGGTAAATTCATAGAACTTTATCAGCGGCCAGGAAAATATCTTGCAAATAAGTTCGCCCATTGGTTACTCCTTGTACAATTAAAAAGATAAGGCTTGTCCCCTCTCAGGGGACGGGGTCATAGAAGCTGCGCTTCCCCCGGTAAAAGGGCTGGCAGCAGCATATGCGCCTAAAGGCCAGCCAGCCGCCCTTCAGGGCGCCGTACTTTTCTATGGCCTCCAGGGCATACTGGGAGCAGGTAGGTGTAAAGCGACAGCAGGGCGGGCGCAAAGGCGAGATGTTCCGCCGGTAAAAACGGATGAGCCAGAGCAGCAGCTTCTTCATGGCTGTTCCTCCAAAAGCTCCAGCTTTTTGCAGGCCTCCAGCACGGCGGCCTCCAGCTTCCTGTACTCCGCTCCCACGCAGCGCATCCTGGCCACGATTATGATATCATAGCCGGTCTTGAAGCGGTGGGCGTTGAGCCGGTATATCTCTCTCAGGCGGCGGCGCACCCGGTTGCGCACCACGGCATGGCCCAGCTTTGTGGACACAGTATATCCCAGCCGGTTGTGCTGCTCACGGTTGCGGCGGCTGTACACCACCACATAGGGGTTCACCGCACTTTTTCCCTTGGCGTACAGGCGGCGGAAATCGCTGTTCTTTTTTAAAGTACACCGTTTATCCACCCTTCCACCTCTCGCTGTGTAAATTCCCGGAAACACCTAAAGGGCGGATCGCTCCGCCCTAAAAATATTTTCCTTAAACCTGCTCACCGGCGGAGTTCAGTAGCTGAGCTTTGCTCTGCCCTTGGCTCTGCGGCGTGCCAAAACCTTGCGGCCGTTGGCGGTCTTCATTCTCTTACGGAAGCCGTGCTCTTTCTTGCGCTGGAGCTTCTTGGGCTGGTAGGTACGAAGCATTCTTGTGCACTCCTTTCAGGT
>CALWVZ010000035.1 GCA_944385125.1 uncultured Oscillospiraceae bacterium | reverse complement strand
TACAAAACGGCTGGAATAAAGTTCGCTGAGACCCATATGATAAAACCCCTTTCAAATTTATAAAATTCTGCGGCAGTATGGAACCAAGCCTCTGCCGCAGTTTATTTACAGTATAATAGCAGATTTTTCGCCAAAGTCAACTGTAAATTGGAGCTGCGTCCCAAAAATTTACAATTGATACAGGGCCACCATCAAAGGCATAGTGACGATGCAAAGCAATGTGGTCATCACGTTTATGGCGCAGGCGTCATGCTCGTTGGAGCCGTAGACCTGGGCCATCTGAGTGACCGTAGCCGCAGCCGGGGCCGAAGCCGCCAGCAGGGTGATGAGCAGTACCTTATCACTGTTGGGCAGGGAGCTGTGGGCTGCGCCCATCCTCAGAAACAGCACCATGACCAGGGGCAAAGCCACCAGGCGCAGGAAGCTTATGAACCAGGTGCGCCGCCGCAGGAAGACCTCCTTAAGCTCCATACTGCCCAGAAGCATCCCCACCACCAGCATGGACACCGGGCCAATGGTGCTGCCCAGAGAGTCGATGCTGTTCTGCACAAAGGAAGGCAGCTTCAGGCCGGTGGCAAAAAGTATGACGCCAAGGAAGACCGCAATAATGTTCATATTGGTGAGTATCTTCTTCAGATCCATATGGCGTTCATTGCAGATGATACTCTTGCAGTGGCTCCACTGGAGGAGCACCTGGACGCAGATATAGGCGCAGGTATATATCACCCACTCCGGCCCAAGAAGGGAGCTGACAACGGGGATGATGAGATTGCCTGCATTGGTATAGATTATAGAGGTCTGTTCCACAGCGTCCAGCTTCAAAGCTTTCTTAAGCAGCCTTACGATAAGTATCAGCGCAACGTGGATTATTACTGCCGCCGCAAGCCCCAGCATAAGGCCCGAGAGTATCTCCCGGCTTTTCTCTATCTGAAAGGCGGAGAGGATACTGCAAGGACAGATAAGATAAAGGCAGAGTACCGACAGGGCATGGCTGTCTTCCCAGCGCAGCAGACCGCAGCGCACCACCATATAGCCTGCAAGCACTATAAGGAACAGGGAACACAATTTTCCTAAAAGAGCAATGCCCATGTATTTGCCTCATCTTTCTCTTAACTGCCCCACATTATAGTGATTTTCGCCAAAAATACAAGTATAAAAATATACAAAATGCCGGTGTCCTCAGGGGAAACCGGCAGTAGAACTTGCCTCAAATTCGCTTAGAAGGGCCAGCTGGGCAGCCAGCCCAGGAGCTTGGTGGCTGCGGCATTGTCCACCGGCGCCCCGGACAGGGCGGGGTGGAACAGAGCAAAGAGGGCCAGGCAGCCAAGGGCAAAACTCCAGGCATAGGTCTTTCCCCGGCGGCAGTTCAGCTCCATCATGTTAAAGACATAGCCCATTGTCAGCGCCAGGAAAAGGGTGCAGGGGAAATAGTGGTACTCAAAGGTAAGCCGGGCGACGAAGACCCAGGGCAGCAGCTGGGCCAGATAGCCCAGGAGGATGAAGGCGGCCCTCTGGTCTCTGCGGCCAATGGCCAGGTAGCCCAGAGCAAAAAGGCCGATGAAGCCGCCCCAGCACAGCGCAGGGTTAACAAAGGCCCCAAAGCTGGAGCGCATACCCTCCGGCAGGTACTGGAGGTAATAGAGTATTGGCCGTATGTCGAATATCCATTGGTACCAGCGGGAGGAATAGGGGTGAGTGGCCTCTATGGTGGAGTGATAGTTGAACATGTACTCCTGATTGTCCAGCACCATTCTCAGGTAATCCATGCTCAGCAGAGGCAGGCCACCCCGGGCCTGGGCATAGGGGATATAAGACAGGTAGTATATAACGCAGGGCAGGAGCACAAAAAAAGCCAGGCAGAAGCCGCAGTTTTTCAAAAAGGCCTTTATGCCCCGGCGGGCGTTTTTTATCCAGTACCAGGCCCATATCACCGCCAGTCCCGCCCCAGCATATAGGCAGGTCCATTTGCTGGCGGCGCCCAGGCCGAAAAAGAGGCCGGAGAGAGCCAGGTACCTCAGTTTGTTCTCCGTAAAGAACAGGTACATGAACAGATACATCAGCAGAATAAAGAACACCGCATAGGTATCTATGGTGGCGATGCGTGTCTGAACAAAATGCATGAAGTCCGCAGCAAAAACCATGGTGCCGGCGGCGGGGGCAGTCCTGCCGCCAAAGAGCTTCTTTAAAAACACATACATTATGGGCAGCATCAGCACTCCAAAGAGGGTGCCGGAGAAGCGCCAGCCGAAGGGAGTCATGCCGAATATCAGTATACCCAGGGCGATTATCTCCTTGCCAAGAGGCGGGTGGGTTATCTCATAGGGGTAGACCCCGTTGAGATTCTCCCAGGCGGTGCGGGCATGGTATATCTCGTCAAAGTAGCTGGAGTTCATAAAGGTCTGCTCCCCAGGGCACAGCTCCTGCTCGTCGGTGAGGGCAGCCTCGTTGCTGGAGGCGGGGATAATGTTCCCTTCCCCGTCCCTGGCCACCAGTTCTCCCAGCCACACGTTGCCCGTGGCGCTGATACGCAGATAGCCCGCAGGCAGTCCGCCTTCCAGCTCCACGCTGTTCCACTTCAGCACCTCTCCGTGGGTCTGGCTGAAGCTGGCGAGGGGGCTGTAGTTCTCCCCGTCGGCGGAGAACTCTATGCTGTACTCCCCTATGCCCACGCCGCTGTAGAGCATCAGCTCCCGGGCCCCGCTCTCCTCCAGTTCCACCGTAGCGCTGCGCTGCTCCATGTTCACGAAGCTCTCCGGGCCCTGGGTGTCTCCCAGGTTCCAGAAAGCCACGCAGGCATATACCAGACTTATCCCCGCCATCAAAGCTGCGTCCACCCTATCCAGACGGCGGCCGCCGGCCCTGTCCAGGGCGCAGCTGTGCAAGTCGGGCAGCCCCAGGTAGAATATTATCAGCAGTAAAGCCGCCAGTATAGGCAGCGAATATTCAACAATTATATCCATAGCAAAAATGCGGACAGGCTGAGGGGCGCTTCTGCGCCCCTCAGCCGGAGCCAAATTCAGATTTCTTTCAGTATCATGTGCAGCTGATGCACATCTTCCAGCACATAGTCCGGCTTGCGCTGCGCAGCCTCCACCATGGCTTTATCCGTCTCCCCGGACAGCACCAGCACCGACACGGAGCCTGCGTTCTGAGCAACGGCAATATCCGTGTACAGCCGGTCACCCACGGCGCATATCCTCTCGTTGGGGATGCCGGTCATTTTGGATATCACGTCTATCATGTTCCGATTGGGCTTGCCGATATAGTTGGGTTCCTTCCCGGAGGAAGCGGTGAGCAGAGCGCAGATACTGCCGCAGTCCGGCAGCACCTCGTCGTCCGGCATGGGGCATACCCAGTCGGGATTAGCGGCAATGAATACGGCGCCCCAGCGCAGGAAATGGCAGGCCTTGTTCAGCTTCTCGTAAACCAGCTCCGTGTCAAAGCCCACCACTACCACATCAGCCTCTTCCTCTACCAGCTCTATGCCGTAGCTCAGCAGCTCCCGGCGGAAGGCCTGGGTCCCCACCAGGTATACTCTGGCTCCGGGATGATTCTGGTTGAGATACATGCCGGTGGCCATGCCGGAGGTAAACACGTTTTCCTCCTTGCAGGGGAAGCCCAGCTTCCTCAGCCTCGTAATGTAGTCCACACCGGCTCTGGATGAATTGTTGGTCAGGTAGATGTACCTTTTTCCCAGGGCCGGCAGCTCCTCCATCAGTTCAACGGCTCCTTGGTATACCTGGTCCCCCAGGTACAGGGTCCCGTCCATGTCAAAGAGAAAAAGCTCCGTATTCTTCAGTTTGCCGTAATCCATAAAATTTTATTCCTCGTCTGCATCCGCCCAGCTCAGGGCGCACTTGACCGCCTTGTGCCAGCCGTTTAGTTTTTCTATGCGTTTGTGCTCCTCCATAGACGGCGAGAAAATGCGGTCTATGGCCCAGTTGTTGCGTATATCGTCCAGACTCTCCCAGTAGCCCACTGCAAGCCCCGCCATATAGGCGGCGCCCAGAGCGGTAGTCTCTATGCACTGGGGCCGGTACACGTCGCAGCCTATTATATCACTTTGGAACTGCATAAGGAAATCGTTTGCGCAGGCGCCGCCGTCCACCTTCAGCTCCCCTATCTTGATGCCGGAGTCCCGCTCCATGGCTCTGGCGATATCGTAAGTCTGGTAGGCCAGGGATTCCAGAGTAGCCCTTACCAGGTGGGCCCGGCTGAAGCCCCGGGTCAGGCCCACGATAACGCCCCTGGCCCGCTGGTTCCAGTAGGGTGCGCCCAGGCCCGTGAAGGCCGGCACCACATAGCCGCCCGCCGTGTCCTCCGTACGCTGGGCATACTCCAGGCTTTCTGCTGCGCTGGAGATGACCCCCAGCTCGTCCCTGAGCCATTGTATGGCCGCTCCTGCCACAAAGATGCTGCCCTCCAGGGCGTAGAGCACCTTGTCTTCATAGCTGACGGCGATGGTGCTTATCAGGCCGTTTTTACTCACCACCGGCTTGTCCCCGGTATTCATGAGCAGGAAGCAGCCCGTGCCGTATGTATTCTTCAGGTCTCCGGGCTTTACGCAGCACTGGCCGAAGAGGGCGCACTGCTGGTCCCCGGCAGCTCCGGCAATGGGTATCTCTCCGCCGTAAAGCTCAAACTCTGTCTTGCCGTAAACATAGCTGGAGGGCTTGACCTCCGGGAGCATGCACAGGGGGATATCCAGCAGCTCCAGCAGTTCCTCATCCCAGCAGAGCTCATGGATGTTATATATCATCGTACGGCTGGCGTTGGTATGGTCGGTGACATGGACCCGGCCGCCGGTGAGCTTCCATATAAGCCAGGTGTCTATGGTGCCGAAAAGCAGCTTTCCCGCCTGAGCCCGTTTTTTTGCTCCGGGTACATTGTCCAGCAGCCACTTTATCTTGGAACCGGAAAAATAGGCGTCCGGTACCAGACCGGTCTTTTGCCTTATTTTCTCTCCGTGGCCCTCGGCCACCAGCTTGTCTATGATATCCGAGGTACGGCGGCACTGCCAAACTATGGCGTTTGCAATAGGCTCTCCCGTCTCCTTGTCCCAGATCACCGTGGTCTCTCTCTGGTTGGTGATGCCTATTGCAGCGATCTCGGCCGCTGTAATGCCCAGCTTTGCCATGGCTGCTCTGGACACTTCCAGGGTGACGTCCCAGATCTCTTCGGCGCCGTGCTCCACCCAGCCGGGCTGGGGGAAAATCTGCCTGAACTCTTTCTGCACGCTGGCGCAGATATTGCCCGACTTGTCAAACAGGATACAGCGGCTGCTTGTGGTACCCTGATCCAGAGACATTATATATTGCATGCCTTCTTCCTTTCTATAAGTATTTGTAAGCATTTTTAAAAAGAGGCGGCAGAGCGTCGCCTCTTTATTTACTCAGTTTATACCCACCGTTGACCGGCAGCCCTTTTCACTCTGCGATGAGCCGCCTCATGCGGTTGAAGGTCAGGCGGTTGCGTATGGTCATGGAGGCATCCAGGGCAAAATCCCTCAGGCCTTCATCCACACCCAGGTCCGCCAGGCAATACTTTGCGCCTATATCCCTGAACAGCTCCGTCAGTTCCTCTGCGCTGGGTATTTGGGAAATGATCTCTCGGATCTCTTGCCAGTGTTCCTGGATGCTGTGCTCATCAAAAGTGGTGAGCACGTCGTTTTCGCACTCTTTGAAGATACCTTCGGCCAGCTCGCCGAAGACCTCCTGCACCCAGCTCTCCTCCAGCGGCCGGAAGGGTTTTACTTCCACGCTCTCCCGCTGGGCCAGCTCGTGGTACTTTTCTGCGCAGAGCACCGTGCCAACGCCTACGCACTCCCCATGCATGCCGTGGGCGTTTTCAAAGCCCTTGGGCTTCATCTCCACCAGATGGGCAATGAGGTGCTCGGCTCCGGAGGCCGCCCGGGAGTGATTCAGTATCTGCATGGTTAGGCCGGAGAGCATCTGGGCATAGGCCAGGGCCTCAAATTCCACCGGCTTGCCGTCTCGCATCTCGTCGGCGCACTTCACCATTGTGTCCAGAGCCTCCTGGGCCATGCTGCATACCATGGGACAGAAGTACTCCCCGGAGACCAGGTGGGCTATCTTCCAGTCGGCAATGGATATATGTTTGGAGAGGATGTCCTGCATGCCTGACACCGTGAGGAAATGGGGGGCACCCTCTATGATATTCATGTCACAGATAACGGCGCTGGGGGCTATCATGGGTATGGATTTCTTATGCCCGTCAATGACGATGGAACAGATGTTGGCTGTAAAGCCGTCGGAGGACACCAGGGTGGGGACTGCCACAAAAGGTATTCCCAGCTGATATGCGCTGTAACGTCCGAAATCCATAAGGGTCCCGGCGCCCACAGCCACGATGAAATCCGGCTTGCGCTGAAGTTTTTTCATCATGTCTTCGATAAGTCCCTTCTCCGAGTGCAGGCCCTGGGCCTCCAGGACTATCTCCTGATCGGCCTTTACATGGACCATGGAAGGAAGAGCGTAGGTGTTGGTATCGTAAATGACGGTTCGGAAGCCGGACAGCCCGCAGTCGTCCATATACTTGTCGAAGTTATCCAATGCGCCGTATTCACAAACCACCAGTTTTGTGCGCAGCTGGTGTACTCTTCCGCAGCTGCACTTTCCGATATATTTTGAAGTATCAAGTATCATAGGCGATCACCTCCGTGAGAAAAGCCAGACCAGGCCCCTGGTTAATGGACCTTGGCTCTCTGGCGTCGATTGGAGCCTTCCGGGTATTTTTCCAGTATTATATACGGAAATCCCACCTTGCGCAAGGTAAATTTATCCTATTAAGGCAAATTTAAGATATTATTCAAAATATCAATTTTGCTGTTTTCTATATAGCCAGTCATTATGTAGTAAAATCCTAGTATCTATCCGGGGGGAGGGCCACCTAAAAGGCGGCCCTCAATCAGGATGCAATAAGAGTTTCTGTGAATTTATGCTCCGAGAATTCTGGCAAAAATTCCAATTGGAATATAGAAATCGGAAGCGCCGGTTCCAGAAACCAGAGACCAAGCCACAAACATTGCATTTGTAAATGTGCCAAGCCAAATAGAGTTTGTCATTCTGTATGTCACTCTTGCTATAACAACCGTTATTGGCACAATCAGCACAACTTGATAAGAGCAAATAAAGTTACTAAAATCTTTCTGCATGGTGAAGAGGAATATGATCTGGATTAGGAAGCAAAGCCACACACCTGCCGAATTGATAATAACACAGATGATATCGTCTTTAACAGCGGAGATATCAGTACGAGTGGAATAATTGATGGCTGCGTTGATAGCTAAGTACATTGGTGTGAAAATTACAAAGAAGCAGAACGCATATCCCCAGTCTTCAACCTTCATATCCGTGAAAACCGCCATCCAGAAACGGAAGTCCTGATTAAACAGATACTCTGAAACCAGCAACAAAATGTAACTAAATACCAGTGCGGCAAATGCAAAAATCAAATACTTCAAAATGGTCTTGAAAGGAATTGCAATTCCAAGCCTCTTCAGGCCGCTGTCTCCATTTGCTTTCTTGCTCAAGAACGCATATATGCAAAGCATAATAACCGAGGCAATGGCAACATAGAGAATGAAGAGTTCTACATTCCTATAGGTGGATATCTGCGGGAAAAGGTTAAGGAAGTATCTAGGAGCCATTGGGCCAAGATTTGCTTTATTCCCCCTATATATAGCATAAAGGCCAAACAGCGCAGACAGTACAGCAAATATCCAATATTGTTTTTTGCTATATTTATATGTAAGTTTGCTTGCATCTACTGGTACAAACTCTGCATTATCTCTGTTGATCAGAAGTGCAAACACAGGGAACATAAGTCCTATCATTGCAAGCATTGCAATGCCGTTAAGAACTTCTCTGATAACGAACAGATGGCTGCCTGCATCCAGAGGAGTAGTTGAGCTGTCCGTGAGATTTCCACGGTTGTAATTCAGCGTCTCCTCAAAATAGTGTACAACATTTTCAGTAGTTTGGCGTGAGAAAAATGCTTTGGAATGGCTTTCAAGTGGGCTTGATACATAAAGTCTCACGACCCCATTGTTAAGCGTATTTGCAAATTCTTCATCATCCACGATTGATGAGGTTCTGAAATTTCCAAATACAGTGCTGGTCTTATTGTTGTCATCAATTAAGTACCAGCTCTCAATCTCCATGTTGTTCTCGCCAAGATATATTGCTTCTTTTGTAGTGTCTCTACCAGGGAAATCACGGTATCCGGTATCATTTCCACCGTTGATTATCCCCAGACATGTTTGAACATTTCGATTGACATCATAGCCTGCTACCTGAACAGTGCTCTGCTTAAAAACCACACTTGCGTCGCTGCCCAAAAGGCATACAGATTTGACTCGGTTGTTGTACTCCTCAAGAAGCTCATCACGACGATAATTGTAAAAAGCCAGCATATCTTCGGATAGCTTTTTCTGGGCAATTGCATCAGCATCGTCAAAAATTTCCTGCTCAGTGAAGTCTATACCAAACTCATCATGCAGAACATTAATCATTACATCATTGAAAGTGTAATAGCCGCAGTCGGCAACAACAGCTGCTCCGGCACGGCGAGCGCCGCCGGACTGCCCCAGTATTCCGATTCTTGTGGTATCAACATATTTAAGACTACGCAGATAATTTGCCGCATCAAGCACGCTCATAGGATGGGTGTTATAGTCCAGTTCCCCTCCAGGAGAGTTTGCGCCAGCACCAAGCTCTTCATTTACAGGCACTTCACTTAATCCAACTCCGTAGCAATCTACGTTAAGTACTACGAACCCACGACGTGCAAGCTCTTCAGCAAAGGACTTAAAAGTTCCCTTTGTTACGCCTCTGCCGTGTGCAATTGTCACAGCGGGGAGCGAATCCTCGTCGGAAGTACCGGCGGGAATGTACAGATCTGCCGAAATAACAGCTCCTCTTGCATCAAATGTTACACGGCTGCACATTACATCGCCACCGTTACTTGCTATAATTGCAGCAAATAGTCCACAAAGCAGAACCACTGCTAATAAAACAGCAAGCAAACGCCTACATCCTGCTCTAGTGCTAAGAGTAAATTTCTTGTCGTTCACCAACATCACCAGACCCTTTCTCAAAAATTATTCGTTTTTACGGATTATCTTTCTCCGTCTTCTAGCTTAATGTTAAACAAATATTCATATTTTAACAATATATTTGATTATCGTTAAACATAACGATTTTGTGCGACATTCTTGTCCTGTATTTTTGTTTTGCTGTGCATTTTAGATAAAAAAATAACTTAACCAACAATCATGTTTGTACTTTGTGCAGAATGTCTCAGAAATCGGTTTACAAAACTGGATAAAAAAAGAGCCCCGGCAGCAGCCCGAACTCTTTGTCTAATCATCTATATTTATGCTGTCTATACACCAGCGGTGTAATACCCTCAAATCTTTTAAACACGCTGATAAAATAGCTGGAATCCATATATCCCAGCTCCTGAGCGATCTGCACCACGCTGTCGTTGCTGCTGCGCAGCCGCTCCTTTGCCCACTGTATTTTTTGTCGGTTTACATAATTTATAAAGTTTTCCCCCAATTCCCGGCGGAACAGGCGGGAAAAATAGCTGGGGCTCAGATGGCAGAGCTTGGCCATGTCGTTCATGGTGACCATCTCGTGCCTGTGGTTTTTCACATAGGCCACCGCTGGATATACCGGGCTGCTCTTTGCAAGTTCCGGCTCGGCCTCCATACTCTCCGCCCCGGCCGCAGGATTGCGCACTTCCTGTATCTCGGCGTTCAAAGGCGAATTCTGCATGTTGCTGTTGTGCAGCAAGAATTTATAGGTCATCGCCTCGTTTTCTGTGTTCACCGCCCTGTCCACGATATAATTCACCATGGCGTTTATCGTGTCGGCCACAGCCACTATTCGCTTGTACTCCATCTCCGGCAGTTGCTGGTATTTCTCAAGGAGGTCCTGGCGTGCCGTATCGCTCTCTGCCTGGAAGGAACTGATCTCACTTACAAGCCGCTCCACTTTTGCCTCTGTGTCGTTGTTTGGTATGCGCACCTGACCGAACATCACAGCTCCCAGGTATCTGTCCCCCACCATCACCGGCACTGCCACATCGACGATACCGCAGTGGCACAGATAGATGTATGGCCTGCCAAGGCGTACCGCCTCCAAGCCGGCCAGTGCGTCGCAGCGGAAGCAGCGTTTCCGGGAGATAGGGTTTTCCCGTATCACACTGCAAAAGTCAGTGCGGCAGCTGTGCTTGGTTATGGGGTTACCCTTGAAGTCTATGGTTATTATTGCCGTGCCCGTAAGCTTGGCAAGTTCATCCTGTACCTTTTCCCAAAGGGGGATATCCAGCAGCGTCTTCAGGTCCAAATCCCTTATTGCCATTCAAAACACCTCCTAAATGCTGGCAAAGCACATTTTCCTCTTTTTTCCGCCTTTCACGGCGCCGTTTTGTGATTTATATATATTAAGTATATAATAATTGCAGAAAATGTCCATTTGACTATGATGATATAATATACAACATTTTTACATCAATTATATTATTTATACGTTAATTTTGCAGCTTTAATTTCCCGGCAGCCCTTAGCCGCTTGTCAGTGGTGCAAAAATGCATTATAATGTGTAAAAAGTATAAATTTAGGGGTTTGCCTGTTTGTGGCAGTTTGGAGAAAGAAATGGCAGAAATAAAGACCATAGAATTATGCTCCGCAGCAGAAATGGACATAGTAAAGACCTTTGAATGCGGCCAGTGCTTCCGCTGGAATGCCGACGAAAGCGGCTCCTATTGGGGAATAGCCCTGGGCTGTCCCGCCAAGCTGTGGGAAGACGGCGGTAAGGTTTACATAAAATCTCCGGGTCCTATAGAGATGTGGCGTGAATACTTTGATTTGGCACGGGACTACGGGGAGATAAGCCGCAGCTTTGACGGGGGTGAGTATCTCTCCATGTGCATCAGCTACGGCATGGGTATCCGCATCCTTCGACAAGAGCCCTGGGAAGCCCTGTGTTCTTTTATTATTTCCCAATGCAACAACATCAGCCGCATAAAGGGAATAGTAGAGCGTCTGTGCAGTAATTTCGGGCAGCCGGTGGAGTTTGAGGGCCGCACATTTTACAGCTTTCCTTCCGCTGCAGAGCTTGCGGCCCTGCCGGAAGCTGCGCTGGATGTGCTGCGCTGCGGCTACCGCGCCCCCTACATAAGCGCTGCGGCCATGGCTGTAGCCGGTGGAGCTTTGGATCTGGACTCCCTGATCCGCTGCGACAGCAGCACCGCCAAACGCTCTTTGATGGCTCTGCCCGGCATTGGAGAGAAAGTGGCCAACTGCGTGGTGCTCTTCGGCCTGTATCATATGGAAGCTTTTCCCATAGACGTATGGATACGCCGGGCTTTGAGGGAGCATTTTCCCCAGGATTTTGACCCGGCCTGCCTGGGGGATTATGCAGGCTTGGCCCAGCAGTATATTTTCTACTATGCCCGCAGCACGGGAGACGGCAAATGAGTGGGTTTTTCCGGGGCCTTCAGCAAGTTAAAAATTCAAATCACTTTTTTTGAAAAATCTTGTTGACAAATACGGCGTATTTTGCTATTATAACTGAGCGGTTGAGAGCCCGCCCAGTGATGTCGGCTCGCTACAGAAGCGGCGTCCTAATAAGCGCTGGTGTAGCTCAGTGGGTAGAGCAGCTGATTTGTAATCAGCAGGTCGGGGGTTCGAGTCCGTCCACCAGCTCCAAGCTTATTGCTGGCAGCAAAATCGAATATGGGGGAATTCCCGAGTGGCCAAAGGGGACAGACTGTAAATCTGCTGGCAATGCCTTCGGTGGTTCGAATCCACCTTCCCCCACCAAAACTGAGCAAGCAAAATTGCTTGCTCTGTTTTTTTATTTTGGCTTATGTATTTTCCTGCCTGTCATCCCTGCCCAGGCTATTTTACATGGATTTGAAAAAAAATTGATGGAAGCTCTGATATTGTGCGTCTATAATCGTATTCAATAGATGTGGCACAAGAGACAGGCTATCATCCCTGAATATTTTCCTTAGTGAGGAAGTTGTTTATGGACAATAGACGGGTCATCAAGTTTTTTCCCAAATCCGGGGACGGCTCCGGTGAGGTGGGCAGGCTGATAGATATAATGGGGCAGAATGGCTATGAACTGCTGTCTTTTACTATCGCCCCTTCAACCGCCGCCACATTGGTTTTTGAAAGGCCGGCGGAGCAGCATGTCTCGTCATCTCCTGCCGAAGAGGATGTGGGCGCCGGAGCCTGAAATGTTAAAAGTTAAAGTGTTATATGATTTTAAGAGAGCGGGGCTTGCGCCCCGCTCTCTGAGACTGTCGAAAAAGCCTCGCAGAGTTTTTTCGCCGCAGCGAAAAAAAATTTAAATCGTTTTCTGCGGCGGCGTGTACGTCGCAGAAAACACTTCTCACGGAGCGAAGTGTCGAATTGTACGCCTCTGGCGTACAACTGAGGCATGGAGCGAAGTGCAAGCCCTTTTGTCGAAGAAGGCTTGGCCTTCTTCGACAAGCTGAGAGAGCGGGGCTTGCGCCCCGCTCTCTTCATCTCATTCAATGCTCCAGTTCACCGCCACGGTCTCCCCGTAATAGTCGGACAGATATATCCTGTAGCTCCCCCGCTCCAGCTTCATCTGCTCATCCTCCAGGGCTATATAGGGCAGCTCCCCTGCCGTCCCCAGCTCCCGGCTATACACCGTCTCTCCTGTCTCCTCCTGCACTATGCTCAGAATCAGAGGGGACTGGGCGCTTGTCTCGGCGCTGAGATAGTAATTGTCCTTATAGACTATATCGAACTCGCCCCAGTGCTCCACTGTGACTGAGCCGTCGCCGATGCCTCCCAGATACATCACCCCGGAGCTGTGGCGCTGCTCCATGAGATAGATGCCGCTGCCGAAGCCCAGAACCAGGACCAGCAAAAACACCCATATCACATAGCCGCTTTTTGCCTTGCCCCGGTGTTTCTCGGGAGCATCCATGAATCCCGCTCCCCAGGCCATCACCAGCCCCTCAAAGAGCAGGGTCCCGGTCAATATCAGCTGGGGCAGCCTGGGCTTCATCACCAGCAGCACCCCCTCCACCGCCGCCATCAGCAGAGCCGCAGCCATCAGCGCCAGGGCAAGTTTTCTTAAACGCCGGGTCATCTCCCCCAGAGACGAGCGGTCGGTGAATATCTGGTATTCCTCCTCCGGCAGCGCCGGGTCATAGGCCTTTCTGAAATAGCGCCAGCCGTTGTAGGTGCTGTTCACATACTCCCAGCCCTGTTCCCGAAAGATCTCCAGATAGCGGCCCATATCCTCCACTTCCGGCCGGTAGTCCAACTGATAGCGGAAGCGCTGCCCCTCATTTTTCACAAACCGGCTGTGGAAGCAGCCCCCCTTTACCAGCTGCCAGCCCTGCCGGGACAGGCGGTCCAGCTCCTCCAGCTCCTGCTCATAGTCCCAGGCAAAATACGCCCTGAATAAAGTTTTGTGCTTTCTGCTCATTTCATTACCTCCCCAGCTACCGCCAGCATTTTTTTCAGCCGTTCTATCTCCCCCAGCAGGGCCTCCCGGCCCTCCGCCGTAAGTCGGTAGAGCCTCCGCCGCTCCTCCCCCGGCTCCTGAGCAAATATCTCCTCTATCCAGCCCTTTTTCATCAGGTTCCCCGTGGCCCCGTACATCGTGCCGGAACCTATGCGCACTTCCCCGCCGGAGAGCTCCCGGGTCATGCTCATTATGCCATAGCCGTGGCTGGGGCCTTTGGAAAGACATAGCAGAATATAATAATAGCTCTCGGACATGGGTTCGCCCTTCTTCATTTTCCCGCCTCCTATATCGTCTGTCGACTATGTCATTTAACGACACTATCGTACCACGACATATATCGTGTGTCAACATATTCTTGTGTAAAAATCTTAATACTTCTTTCATGAACTGACGGCTGAACTGTGCTAGAATTCAGGTTGGGAAAGCTTGGGGCTTTTCCCACTTTAAGTCTTTAACTGTGAGGTGAGAACATGGACGGCAGCAGCGGCAGTAGAAGTCTGGACAGGGCATCCATATCGTGCCATAGCCCCCGCAGCCGCCGGTCTTCGGGAGCCTGAATCGGTCATGCCTGAGGCATGTATATAGAGCCATTGTCCGTTTTACAAGCTGCACTGGATCCAGTATGCAGCGACTGCCCGGACAGTGGTATTTTTATGCCCATTTTCGGGCTGTCTCTGCCTGCTCAAGCCGGGGCCTTTTTGACCGCCGGCATACTGAATGTGTCAAGGAGGTAAGGGACAATGATGAACAGCAAGGCGATCAGGTTAAGGGGCTGCGCAGCCCTGCACCCGGACTACAAGGGAGAGATACTGGGGATAGTCCGCAGCGATCTGACTCCTGGGCTCATGGCGGAAAAGCTGCTGAGCTATCACGAAAACGACATTGCCGAGGCCCTGGAGCTGATGAGCCAGGAGGAGAGGAGAAGGCTCTACAGTGTTTTGGGCAGCGAAGCTCTCTCCGGCATTTTGGAGTATTCCGATTTGAGAAAGGAATATCTCTCCGAGCTGGGTATAAGAAAGCGCATAGACATTCTGGCCCATATGGACGCCCAGTCGGCGGTAGACTATCTCCGGGAGCTGGACCGTGTGGAGAGAAACGACCTGTTGGAGCTGATGGACGCAGAGCTGCGCCGGGAGCTGCTGCTGCTCAGCTCCTTTGACCAGGAAGAGATCGGCAGCCGCATGAGCACGAATTTTGTCAGCATAAGCTCCAGTCTCAGTATCCGCCAGGCCATGCGCTCTCTGGTGGAGCAGGCCGCCGAGAACGACAATATATCCACGGTCTACGTGGTGGATTCCGACGGGGCTCTGGCCGGAGCAATAGATTTAAAAGACCTTATAATAGCCAGAGAGGGCACGGAGCTTTCCTCCATAACCAAGAGTTCCTATCCCTATGTGTATACCGGCGAGCAGATAGAGGCCTGCATAGAGCGTCTGCGGGACTATTCTGAGGACTCTATCCCCGTTCTGGACGGTGAAAACAAGCTGAGGGGCGTCCTCACTTCCCAGGAGATCACCCAGCTGGTGGACGACGAGCTGGGAGAGGACTACGCCCGGCTGGCAGGCCTCTCCGCCGAAGAGGACCTGCGGGAGCCTCTGAAAAGAAGCATGGGAAAGCGCCTGCCCTGGCTCATCGTCCTGTTGGGTCTGGGCCTGGTGGTTTCCAGCGTAGTGGGGGCCTTTGAAAGCGTAGTAGCTCAGCTCACGCTCATTATAAGTTTCCAGTCCCTTATACTGGACATGGCGGGTAATGTGGGCACCCAGTCCCTGGCCGTCACCATTCGGGTGCTTATGGACGAGCAGCTCAGCGGCAGGGAAAAGGCCCTCCTGGTTTTGAAGGAGAGCCGGGTGGGCCTGGCCAACGGCTTTGTACTGGGGCTGCTGTCCTTTGTATCCATCGGTCTTTATCTCCTGCTGCTGAAGGGGCAGCCCTTTCTCCTGGCCTTCTCCCTGTCCGCCTGCACCGGCATAGCCCTGACCGTGTCCATCCTCCTCTCCAGCGTCACCGGCACCGTGGTGCCCCTGGCCTTCAAAAAGCTGAAGGTGGACCCGGCGGTGGCTTCCGGCCCGCTGATAACCACCCTCAACGACCTGGTGGCTGTGGTCGCCTACTATGGACTTGCCTGGCTGCTGCTGATCAAGACCCTGGGTCTTTAAATTTGTCCTGCCGGTTTCCGAGATTTTTTATTGAACATCCGACGGAAAAGGAATACAATGGCATAGCAGTCTTTCAGGAAACGGAGCAAGTATAATGAAGGGAAAAACGGCAATCTGCATAGGTATCTTTGCTGCGCTGGTTTTTGCGGCCGCAGCCGTGCAGATATGCCGTATCTGTATTGACAGCAGCCTGCGCAGCAGAGCCCAGGCCCTATACGACAGCGGCAGCTACGGCGAGGCCGCCCTCATATATGAACGTCTGGGAGACGGTACCGCCGCCGCAGACAGCCGGACCCTGGAATCCCAGGAGCGCTACCAGCAGGCCGTAGCTCTTTTGCAGCAAGGCGATGCCGCTGGCGCTGCGCAGTTGTTTTCCTCCATCTCCCAGTACAGGGATGCATCCGATTTTCTCATCGCATGCAGCTGGCAGGAGGCCTTGGAAGCTCAGGACACGGATAAGCTTTTAAAGGCGCACACCGTTTTTGCAAAGCTGGGCAACTACAGCTACTGCAGCCAGGCTCTTGAGCAGATAGACTCTCTGCTCTTCCGGCAGGCCAGGCTCAAGGCGGAGTCCACCGACCTTTCGGGAGCCCTGACCATATTGGAAAAGCTGGGCTCATACCAAGGCAGCGATAATCTGGCCCAGAGGTGCAGGCAGATGCAGGCCTGGTCTTGCGCTTCTGAAGAGCAGCGTCTGCTGGTTGAGGAGCGCCGCTATATGCCCGACAAGCTGGATAATGTGTATGTCTGCGAGGAGGCCTATATCGTTGTGCCTGAGGTGCTGGACAGCAGTACAGGCTTCTTCCTTTATTTTCCCGGCGGCCGGGACGAGGAGCTGTCCATAGACTACCTCCTCTACTACATGATGAACCCCTCCTCCAACACTCTGGCGGTGTTTATGCGCCGTAACGGGCTGGAGGATATGGAGTCCAAAACTGCCCAGGCGGTGGAGATACTGGACCGGGCGGCGGCTGAGTGCGGGCTCTTTCCCCGGGACGTAGTCGCCGGCGGCTCCAGCCTTGGGGCCTATCCAGCCATGCATTTTGCTTTCTATGCCTGGGAAAATCACGCTCTCAGGACCGGCTGCGTGCTTTCCCTGGACGCAGGTTCGGACTGGTTGGAGACCTGGCTGCTCCTTAGCGAGAGCCAGTGCCGAGTGACGGCGGAACTGGGCACCGACTTCTATCTCTTTGAGAGCCCCTGGGTGGGCATGAACCGGGAGGGCATATGCCGCATGGTGAACACCGGCAACAAGGTCACCATGGTGGGCTGCTATTTTGACGACCATGTGCGCATCTCCCTGGACGCCATGGGCATGGGCGTGGTGGACTGGGCGGTGAACGACCGCTCCCAGCCCTGCAACCCGGATATCTATACCTTTGTCACCCTCCATCCCGGAGACGAAGCCAACTGGGACTGAGTCGTCTTTCATTAATTAAAAAGTCCGGCGTCTTTAAATGACGCCGGACTTTTTAATTAAGACCAAGTTTTCTCTTCACCTTACTATCGGATATACACATATCTCCATATCGCTGAGGGGGAAGGTGCAGCAGGGATGTATCCAGCCGAACTTCTCGTCTGCCATGCGGCGGCCATCGGCTTCTTTAGGGCAATAGTACTTCCCGGATACCAGCCGGGAGTGGCACCAGCCGCACTCGCCGCTGCGGCAGTGGGAGGGGGCTGCTATCCCCGCTCTCTCCATGGCCCACAGCAGGCTCTCCCCCGCCTTGCAGGGCACGGTCTGCTTCTCTCCGCGGATGTCCACGGTGAGCCTGAACTCCTGCTCCTCCGGCTTCGGATAGCCGGCGTCTTTCTCCACGCCCAGATAGTCCCCGGACATCTCCTTCCTTACCCGCCGCTTGGGCAGGCCCAGCTTTGCCGTCTCCCCGTCCTCAAAGTCGTACATGGCCTTGGGGCCGCACATGAACACCGAGTAATCCCCCTCCGGGGCGTATTTCTTTATCAGCTCCGCAGTGATGAGCCCATGCTCAAAGCCCTCCTTCTCCTGGTGGGAGAGGATGTGCACCACTTTTACACGGCCTTTGCTCTCCGCCGCCAAAGCCTCTATCTCCTCTTTCAGCAGTATGTTCTCGCTGCTGCGGCTGCCGTAGAGTATGGTCATGTCAAAATCCTCTATGCCGTCCACGATGGCGCAGGCCATGGAGAAAAAGGGAGTGATGCCGCTGCCTCCGGCCAGGGCCACCACATGCTTTGCGTCCCTCAGAGCCTGGTAGTAGAAGTCCCCCAGGGGGCCGCTTATGCTCAAGCTGTCCCCTTCCTTCCAGTTGTCCAGGATGTACTTTGAGGCATAGGCCGGGTCGGTGAGCTTTATGGTGAGGGTATAGCTGCTGTCCGTCCCCAGGGCGTCCTTGGGCCCGGAGCGGATAGTGTAGGGCTTGTTCACCAGGGCGCCGTCAATGTTGAGCTCCACGCTCACATACTGGCTGGCCCGGAAGTAGGCCAGCTTCTCCGTGCCCTTTTCCCTGTCAGGAACCAGTACAAAGCTCTTTGCGTCCCCATGGCCGGTGACGGAAGCTATCTTAACGAACTGCCGGGCGGGGTGCAGCGCCGCCGCCAGCCGGTTCACGTTGAATACGGACTGGGGCATGTCGTCGGGAGCCGCCTCTATCATCTTGTTGCGGGTCTTGACCTGATTGAGGAAAGGACCTATGCTCAGCCCCTTGAGGGCGTTTTTGTCGTAATCGTACTTCATTTTATTTGCCCTCCTTCATATCCAGCAGAGTGTATCTGGCCTGCTCGGCTCCTGAAAGGTAGGACTGGCTGTAGCCGTCCATCTGGGTGCCGTGTCCGCCGCAGAAGCGGAGCCCTTTTATGGTGTAGTCCAGCTTGTGGCCGCACTGCACTCTGGGGAACATACCGTCCCAGTGGCTGGGCTCGTAACCGTAGACGTCCCCTCTGGGCGTACCCAGGTATCTGGCCCAGGTCACGGGAGAGGCCACCACCACCTCCTCAATGTGGCTCCTGATATCCACGCCGGTAAGCTTTTCATAGTGGAGCACCGTGTCCATGGCTATCTTGTCCTTGACCTTGAAATAGTCCTCCTCAGTCAGCCCCGCAAAGGGGTCGTCGGCGTAGAATTTGCTGAACTCCAGCAGTGAGCTGCCCGGCCGTGTGGCGTTGGGGATGACGTAGTTCAAAATTGTCACGCAGTAGTCCACGTGGGTGTCTATGGATTTGCCGTTATTGTACTGGGCCAGGGTGTCCCCAGTACTGCGCACGAATGTGTCGTAGCCCTCCATACCCAGCTTGTCAGCAGGCAGGTCCACCCCCAGATAGATGGTGAAAGCGGCCTGGGCCAATTTTCTGGCGTTCATGGCCTTGCGATCCCTCATAGGCACCTCCGCCGGGTCCACCATACGATCGAAGACCACGGTGGGCATCAGGTTGGATATGACCCGCTCACAGGGGATGTAAGTGCCGTCGGCCAGCTCTACCCCATGAACCGCATTGCCCCGCACGTCTATCTTCCTTACCTCGCAGTTATACCAGATGTCTCCCCCCAGCTCCCGTATGCGCTGGTCGAAGGCCATGACTATCTCATAGCTCCTCATCCTGCATATCCAGGGCTTCTGGGTGACATACATGTAGGTCATGTAGGTGTACACCGCAAAGCTCATTTTGGTGGAGTCCACGCTCACATAGTCCCAGTAAGACTCGAAGATCTCCCGGGCCTTGTCCGGCACGCCTATACGCCGGAGCATCTCGTCGGTGGTAACGGGTACAATCTTCATCATATCCCGGTACTTCAGCAGCATCTCCACTTTCTGCATAGCGTTGGGCTCATTGTGCCGCTCCACCAGCCAGCCCACGCCCTCGTCCAGCATGCGCCCCAGCTCCATCACCGTGGTCATAGACTCCCGGCAGCCGGGTACCGCCGCCTCCATGGCGTCCAGGAAATTGTCCAGGCCCACGGGAATGTGGACTTTGAAGCCCTTCTCCGCATCAGTATTTATGGAGCTGAAGGCCTCCTCCACCGGCACCCAATCCACCTTCAGGCCATAGCCGTCCAGCAGCTTGCGCACCTCTCCCGGCTTCTCACCCGCTCCCATCTGGCAGAGCTCATGGAGGGAGGCCTCAAACTCAAAATCTCCCCGGCGGAAACTGGTGGCGCAGCCCCCGGGAAGATTGTTCTTTTCCAGAACCAGGACCTTCTTGCCCTCTTTGGCCAGATATGCCGCAGCGGATAGTCCTCCGTTGCCTGCGCCGATTACTATAACATCATAATTTGGCATGTGGCATACTCTCCTTTTCTTTTAGAGTTTTTCATCACCTAAGAGTATAGTTTGATTATACTCTCTGCCGCCGCCGCAAACAATTCTTTATTGTCTGCCCGCTGACAAAATTCCCCCGAAGATTTTATATATTTCACCTAAAGCCCGCTGCATTTTCATGCAGTGGGCTTTAGGCGCGGCATAGGTCCGGCTTATTTTCTTTTCGGCAGAAGGCTGTCGGATCCTTGTTTATGCTCTCCTGCATTTTTTATCCGTCTCTCTTCCGGCTCCTCGCCCGGAGATAGATCCCTCCCCCGGCTATCGCCAGCAGGGATATTCCCCCCAGGGCCATCCACAGTCTCAGATTGCTGCCGTCGCCGGTGTGGGGAATAATGCCGCCGTAGGCGTAGTTACGGGTATTGATAAACTCCGCTGCAGCCGTGGCTCCGCCGCTTATCTTGCCGCTGCTGTTTACCGCCACGGTGCTGTAGCCGTCTTTATTGGCCTCAGCCTCATACACCTTATAGCCGGTGCCCTCCGGCAGGCTTCCCGCCCTGCGGCTCTCTCCGTGCTTCAAGCTGAAGCTGGCCACGCCGTCCTTAAAGCTCATCTGCTCATATACGCCGTTTATTGTCTTGTCGTCCAGCTCAACTGTGAAGCTGAAGTATTTGCTCCTGCTTCCCGCATTGCCCTTTACGGTCTTTGTCACGGTCAGGCTCCCTGTTTCAGGCACAGGCTGCGCTGCCCGTTCGTTGGTGAACTTGGCCTCCGCCGTCGTTCCCTCACTTATGCTCCCGGCAGCTCCGCTGTCCGTGGTGCTGTAGCCGTCCTGACCTGCCTCCGTCTCGGTAACGCTGTATTTAAGCCCCGCAGGCAGTCCCCGGGCAGTCTTGCTCTCGCCGTGTTTCAGGCTGAATTGAAGTGACCCCAAAAAGTTAGACAATATTTGAAAGTAAAAATTGTTTAAGCAGCTGAAAGGGCTTGTTGTCTGTGA
>CALWVZ010000034.1 GCA_944385125.1 uncultured Oscillospiraceae bacterium | reverse complement strand
GCATGGCGGCCGAAAATGATGTGGCCGGACTGCTCGCCGCCGATGATGTGGCCGTTCTGGCGCATGTTCTCCGCCACGTACTTGTCGCCCACGGCGGTCTTTTCATAGCCTATGCCCAGGCTGTCCAGAGCCTTGTAAAGGCCCATGTTGGACATGATGGTGGTGACCACCTTGGAGTCTCCCAGCATGCCCTTGTCCTGCATGTACTTTGCGCAGACATACATGATATGGTCGCCGTTTATCACATTGCCCTTCTCGTCCACGGCCAGGCAGCGGTCGGCGTCCCCGTCAAAGGCAAAGCCCACGTCCAGGCCATTGTCCAGAACGAATTTTTGCAGCTGGCCGATGTGGGTGGAGCCGCAGTCCACATTGATATTCAAACCGTCGGGCCGGTTGGAGATAACATAGGTGTCGGCGCCCAGGGCGTCAAAGACGCTCTTGGCCATCTGCCAGGTGCTGCCGTTGGCGCAGTCCAGGCCGATCTTGAAGTTCTTGTAGGAACGGGTGGCCAGAGAAATAAGATAGCCTATGTAGCGGTTGCGGCCGGCGGCGTAGTCTACGGTGCGGCCTATGGCGTCCCGCTGGGCGTAGGGCAGATTCTCATCGCTGTCCAGGTAGGCCTCGATACCCTCCAGCAGGCTCTCCTCCATCTTCTCCCCGTCGCCGTTGATAAGCTTGATGCCGTTGTCATGGTAGGGGTTATGGCTGGCGGAGATCATGATGCCGCAGTCAAAGTCGTCGGCTCTGGCGATATAGGATACGCTGGGGGTGCTGGTGACATGGAGCAGATAGGCGTCCGCTCCCGAGGCGGTGAGTCCTGCGCAGAGGGCCGACTCGAACATGTAGCTGGAGCGGCGGGTGTCCTTGCCTATGACCACTTTTGCCTTGTGGTCCCGGCTGTAGTACCAGCCCAGATAACGGCCTATCTTAAAAGCGTGGTCCACAGTGAGGTCGGCATTGGCTTCTCCTCTGAAGCCGTCAGTTCCAAAATATTTACCCAAAAAAATTCCCTCCCGTTAAAGTTTGGCGGCTGCCGCCGGGTCAGCGCAAACGGTGACCTCCAAAGGCAGCTGCAGGAAGGCAGCGGGTATGTAGCTGTCCGTCCTGCCGTATATCATCTTAAAAACCGCATCCGCCTTCTCCCGGCCTGCGGCCAGCAGCAGGGTATTGCGGGATGAAACAAGGGTCTTGATGCCCATTGTCAGGGCATATTCCGTGAGCCGCCGCTCCCCGCCCTGATACTGGCGATGGGTGGCGTCGGTGAGTTTTTGTATATGTGTAAGGCTGTTAAAGGGGGTGGCAGGCTCGTTGTAGCCGATATGGCCGTTGATGCCTATGCCCAGGATACTCAGGTCTATTCCTCCGGCGGAGTCAATGAGGGAGTCATAGCTCTCCGGCTCCTCTTCCCTGGGGACAAAGAAGTTTCCCTCCGGCAGGTCAATGTGGTCTATCAGCTGCCTTCTCAGTATACTGCGGCAGCTGTCTACCTCTTCACCGCCCACATATTCGGTAACGGAAAACACTTTCGCTTCCCTGAAGCTCAGCTCTCCCCGGCGGCACATGCCGCTCAGAAGAGCATAAAACCCCTCTGTGGTCCGGCCGGCGGTGAGGGCCAGGACCGACCCAGGCTTCTCCTTCAATAGCTGCCTCAGCTTTTCGGCGCAGATACCCTCCAGCTCCGGCAATTCTCTTATCAGGGTCTTCACCAATATCACCTGCTATTTCAGAAAATTATGGGTATACTATAGCCATGGCTATAATAATCATACGCACGGTAATAGTATATTTTTCCCTGCTCATAACCATGCGCCTGCTGGGCAAACGGCAGTTGGGGGAGATGGAGCTGTCGGAATTCATACTTGCGGCCCTTATCGCCGACCTGGCCTCTCTGCCTTTGCAGGACCTGGGCATACCTATGATAAACGGGCTGGTGCCCATCATGGTGCTCTTCTGCTGTGAGCTGCTCATCGCCGGGCTCTCCATGCGCAGCGTACGTCTGCGCTCCTTTCTCTCCGGCAGACCCAGCCTGCTGATAGTCCGGGGGGAGATATGCCAGGGCGAGATGCACCGCAACCGCTTCACCCCCGACGAGCTGATGCAGGAGCTGCGCAACCAGGGCATACTGGACATAAGCTCCGTGGAATACGCCATACTGGAGACGGACGGAAAGCTGAATGTAGTGCCCTTTGCAGCCCAGCGCCCGGCCACGGCGGAGCAGCTGGGCATAAATGTCCCCAACGAGTCCTATCCCTTCATCGTTATCAACAACGGCAGAGTGCTCCATGGGAACCTGAAGCATCTGGGGCTGGACATGAACTGGCTCAACAAGCAGCTGAGTCAGAAAAGTCTCCGCTCTCCTCACCAGGTATTCCTCATGACCGCCGATAAAATGGGCCGGATATATCTGGCGGAAAAGGAGGGAGGAAAATGAGCCGCGAAGTAGCAGCCGCCCTCCTGCTCCTGCTGCTCATAGCGGGAGCCTGCTGGAACATTTCCGCAGTTGACCGGCTCGCCGGCGAGATGCTGGAGCAGCTGGAGCTTTCCAAGCAGGCGGCGGAGGACGGAGATGCCGCTCAGGCCCTGGAGGACCTGGACGCCGCCCTGGAGCTCTGGCTCCAAGCCGACAGCTACACCCATATCTTCATCCGGCATTCGGAGATCGACTCCACCGCCGACGCCTTTTATGAGCTGAGAGAGGCTCTGCTGGCGGAGGAGCTGGACAGCTGCCAGGCAGCCTACGGGAAGCTCCGCTACCATATCATCAGCATACGGGAGATGGAGCACCCGGGGCTGGGGAGTATACTTTGATGGGGATCATTTGTCCTGCAAAAGCTTTGACAGTTCCTCCATAAAGGTGTTTATATCCTTGAAGCTGCGGTATACCGAGGCAAAGCGCACATAGGCCACTTCGTCTATCTCCTTGAGGCGGGACATGACCATTTCGCCAATGTCCACGGTGCTTATCTCCCGCTCCAGATTGCTTTGGAGCTCCTGCTCTATATCGTCGGCTATGGTCTCCAGCTGAGCCAGAGTCACCGGCCGCTTCTCGCAGGCCCGGACCATGCCGTTTATCAGCTTTACTTTATCGAAGGTCTGGCGGCTGCCGTCCCTTTTCACCACCACCAAAGGCAGTCTCTCTATTATTTCATAGGTGGTAAAACGCTTCTGGCAAGCCAGGCATTCACGGCGGCGGCGAATAGTGGCCCCCTCCTCGGCGGGTCTGGAATCTATCACCCGGCTCTCGGAATATCCGCAAAAGGGACATTTCATATATCCTATCTCTCCCTTAATATATTATGTATACTTTAACGGATGTATTGTATCACAGGACAGCCTACAGCGCCATACAAAATATTGCTAATTCTGAGTTTATATATTGATTAATTTTCACAAATTAGTAATATCTTTCGCAGCTCTGGTCGTGACAGCGCATTCCGGCTGGGAAGGACGCTCATCCGCTCTGCCGGTCCATACTTTTTCGCCTTATATATCCAGGCGCAAAAACTCCCCGAACCTGAGTTCAGGGAGTTTAATGTTTACATAACTTCAGTTCCCGGCGGCGGCAAAACCGCAGGCGCTCTCCATTATCCTTATGAGCACCCGCAGGCCCTGGATATAGCTGCGCTGGGATATACGCTCGTTTGTACCATGGACCAGGCCGGCGGTCTCGGAGGCTTCACTGAGGAATGGCGAGCAGCGCAGGCAGGCAGAGCAGATATTTTCATATTGCCGGGCATCGGTAGCTCCGGCGCTGATGGAGGGAATGAACACCACATTGTCATAATAGCGGCCCATAGCCTCCAGGAGTTTTTCATAGCCGTAGCCCGAGGCTTGGGAGAGGCGGGACGGGTCGTTGGCCTGGGTGAATTTCCCCTTCACCGGCATACCCTCCAGAGCGGCCAGGCAGCGGCGTTTCAGATCCTCCACACTGTCTCCCGGGATAAGGCGGAAATTGATATTTGCACTTATATCCTGGGGCAGCACATTGCAGGCCGGACTGCCGCCGGATATCATGGTTGGGGCGACGGTGGTGGCGGTGAGGGGGAAGAGCTCTCTCACCGAGGCGCAGTATTTCATGATCTCCCCGGAATTGCCGGGTATATCCTGCACCAGGCTCTTCAAAGGTTCTTCCGTAACATAGGGGGCAATGGCCCTCAGGCACTGCTCCAGGGCCTGGGGCATTTGTGCAGCCTGGGCGGTGTCGCAGACGGCGCTGACGGCCCGGGCCATGTGCTCCAGAGAGCTGCCGCCGAAGGGATTGCTGGAGTGGCCGCCCTTTCCTTTTGCGGTAAGGCTCAGGTCGGCATAGCCCTTTTCCGCCAGATGTACCTGGCAGACATTCACGCCGGGGGCGCAGTAGACTGCGCCGGATTCTATGCTGCCGCCGCCTTCGTCCAGCAGGAACTCCAGCTGAACTCCCCTGCTTTCCAGCAGCTTCGCCATGGCCAGAGCCCCGGTATTGAAGGTCTCTTCATCTTCGCCGAAGGCCAGGTACACATCCCGCTCAGGGCAGCAGCCCCGGCTGAGAAGGTACTCCGCAGCCTCCAGCACGCCAAAGACCTGGCACTTGATATCCAGGGCGCCCCGGCCCCATATGCAGCCCTGGGCTATCTCCCCGGAAAAGGGGCCGTAGCTCCAGTCGCCCTCGGTGCCGGCCTCTACGCCCACCACGTCCATATGGGACATGAAGAGCACACTCTTTAGATTTTTGTCCCTGCCCTCTATGTGGATGAGCAGGCTGCGGCCAACGGTCTCGGCGACTGCCTTGGCCGCCACTGCGGGGTAGGAATCCTGTATGAGCCGGCGGAGCTTTGCAAACTCCTCATCGCAGCCCTCCGTGCCGTTTACCGTGCGGCATTTGATGGCGGCGGAGAGGCGGCGGCAGGCCCCCTCTCCGTCCAGCTGGGGATAGTCCCCTTCGTTTCTGTAAAACTTCTGAAAGTCGGTCATTTGTCCTCCAGATAGCGGCTGAGGAATTCCCTGGTACGCTCTTCCTTGGGGTTGCCGAAAACCTCCTTGGGGCTGCCCTGTTCCAGGATGACGCCGTTATCCATAAATACCACCCGGTCGCTGACCTCCCGGGCGAAGGCCATCTCATGGGTGACCACTATCATGGTCATGCCCTGGGCGGCCAGGTTCTTCATAACGTCCAGCACCTCACCCACTATCTCCGGGTCCAGGGCGCTGGTGGGCTCGTCAAAGAGCATTATCTCCGGCTCCATGCACAGAGCCCGGGCGATGGCCACCCGCTGCTTCTGTCCGCCGGAGAGCTTGCGGCTGTCGGCGTTTATAAAGTCTCCCAGGCCCACGTTCTTCAGGTGCTTTACGGCGGTCTCCTCCGCCTGCTGGCGTTTTATCTTCTTCACGGTCATGGGGGCCATGGTGCAGTTGTCCAGCACGTTCTTGTTGTTGAAGAGGTTGAAGCTCTGGAACACCATGCCTATGCGCTGGCGCAGGGCATTGAGGTTGGTGCTCAGGTCCATCAGGTCCTCGCCGTCAAACCAGATATGGCCGGAGTCGGCATATTCCAGGAGGTTTATGCAGCGCAGCAGGGTGCTCTTGCCGGAGCCGGAGGCGCCGATGATGCACACCACTTCCCCGGGCATGACCTCCAGGTCTATGCCCTTGAGGACCTTCAGGCTTCCGAAGGATTTTTCCAGCTTTTCTATTTTGATTATAGCTTCCATAGTCTTCACCTCAGTTGGAGCTGGGCAGTTCCCGCACATTGGTGTCCAGCTTCCGGGAGATAGCCTTCATAAGCAGGGATGAGAAATAGGTCATGATAAGATAGAACACTGCGGCTATGCAGTAGCACTCCAGGGACTTGAAGTAGATGCCGCTGACGGAGGTGGTGGCATACATAAGGTCCATGCAGCCAATAACGGAGAGCACCGAGGAGTCCTTGATGTTGATGATGAACTCGTTGCCTATGGCGGGGATGCTGTTTTTCACCGCCTGGGGGAAGACCACCTTTATCATGGTCTGCCAGCCGGTCATGCCCAGGCTGCGGGCGGCCTCGGTCTGGCCCTGGTCTATGGACTCTATACCGCCTCTCAGCACCTCCGCCAGATAGGCGGTGGAGTTGAGGGAGACGGTGATAAGGCCGGAGATGAAGAAGCTCCACACCTGGTTTATCTCCGTTACGCTCATGCCGGTGCCCTTGAAGATGTTGAAGCCGGCATAGTAGAAGATCATTGCCTGGACCATCATGGGGGTGCCCCGGATGACGGTGATATAGGCGCTGGCAAAGTTCCGGCCTATGCACTTTACAAAGCGGACCAGGTCGTTGTCCTGGCGGTCCGGCTTCTGGATACGCAGGACCACCATGAACAGGGCAAGCACAAAGGCGATGAGAGTACCCAGAAGAGCAATGCGCACCGTGGTCCATATGCCCATTCTGAAGAAGGTGGCCCCGTTGTGGAGCATGTAGAGCATGGAGGGTACAAAGCCTTCGGGCATCCTGTCGGCGCCGGTGCTGTTGCCGGCCATGACGGAAAAGCTCATGAGGGGCCGGTCAATGAACAGCAGCAGCACTGCGGCACAGAGCACATAGGAGAAGTATCGGGCCGTCTTCACCATGGCCGCTCTCTTAAAGAAGGTGTCGGAAAAGTTTTTCCAATGGCTCAGCTTTGCCGCCAGGGCCCCCAGGGCCAGGAGGATGAACAGTCCGCAGATACCGGCAGGGATGTAGAGCAGGGGGGAGCTGCCAAGGAAGCTCAGCTGAGACGGCTGCATCGACGCCATTTTGATTCCCAGGGCGCCCAGTACAGCGCCGGACAGATACACGTAGGGGTGGTCCCTCTTTATAAAGTTTACCAGTTTTTTCATCTTGAGCCTCCATGGGTCAGCTATTTTTTCCGCTGCTCCGGCGGGTAAAACTTAAAATCAGTTGGGCTGGTTCTCCACTGCCCAGTTCCACAGTTCGTCAAAGTCCTCCTGGGTGTAGGTGGCCAGGGCCGCATTGACATCTGCCAGAAGCTGGTCGTCGCTCTTCCTCAGGCCAACGCAGGAGCCGTTGAAGCCCAGGTCAAAGCCGTCGCCGTCCTCAAAGACGATGATGTTGTAGTCAGGGTTCAGCTCCAGGTATCCGGGGGCATTCTCCAGATTTATGACTATGGCGTCGCAGGTGCCCTGGTCAAGACGGGAGATCATGTTGGGCACGCTGTCCACAGGGGGCAGGTGATTGACGCCCTCCATCTGGTCGATGACGGTGTCCAGCATGGTGTCCTTCTGGCCCAGGATGCTGGCGCCGGAGAAGTCATTGATGGAGGTTCCGCCGGCATAGGGGGAATCGGGCAGGGTCATAAGGCCGTATACGGTAACATGGTAGGGGTCGGAGAAGTTGATGGACTGGCGGCGATCCTCGGTGTCGGCCATACCGGCGATGATGGCGTCAATCTGGCCCTGGTTGAGAGCCTCGATAAGTCCGGTCCAGGCCAGCTTCACGATGACCAGCTCACGGCCCAGAGACTCGGCGATGTGCTTTGCTATCTGCACGTCGTAGCCTTCGGCGTAGGCGCCGGGCACGTTCTCAATGGGGTAGTTGGTATCGCTGGCGGTGTCCTCCTGCCAGTTGCTGGGGGCGTAGGCGCACTCCATGCCCACACGGAACTGGAGGGTCTCTCCGCTGTCGCCGCTCTCCTGGGCGGGGGCCTCGGCGTCCTCCTCGGCAGGTGTCTCGGTGGCCTGGGTCTGGCTGCTGCCGCAGGCGGCCAGGGAGAATATCATGAGGGCAGCAAGCAAAAGACTTATCATTCTTCTTGTCATTTTTCATTTCCGTCCTTTCAATCATAATACAAAAAGCCATGGCTGCGTGTACGCATCCATGGCTTAATGACGAGATCATTGCCCCCGGAATGTGTTCCGGGAACATACAGCCAATGATAGCGCTCCACAATTCAGTGACAGTCCGCAGGATATTCTCCGGCGGCCCAGCAGAAAAGCTTCAGAATCTCTTTTCCGCTTCGGCGGCGGCCCCTTTCGCCCCATCGGAAGTTCTGCCTTCCTCAAGGATGGCGGCTACTGATGACAACCGCGCCTCTACCATTGTCCCAAAGCCTCTCGGCTCCGGGCAATTTATTTTGTTGGGCTGAGACTAGCGCATTTTTCACATCTTGTCAATACCCCATTTTCTCTTTCTTGCAAACGCACAAATTCCTTCAATTTTTTTCAGAAAATTTTGTTGTTTCAAACAAGCATGCCGGAGGCGACCTCTTTATTTTTTTATACACTTTTAATGGGAAATGTGTTATCATGGGGCCTGGACCTAGAAGGCAATACAAGCATGGAGGCTTGGAAATGCAGAGTTTTATCAAACGTCTCTCCACATCCCAGATAATCATTCTGGGTTTTGCGGGCGTAATACTTCTGGGCAGTCTGCTGCTGACGCTGCCCTTTGCCACTCTGGACGGCTATGGCGCTCCCTTTGCCGACGCCCTTTTTACCGCCACCTCCGCCGTCTGCGTCACCGGGCTGGTGGTCCATGACACCGCCACCTACTGGTCGCACTTCGGCCAGACAGTCATCATCCTGCTCATCCAGACAGGCGGTATGGGCGTAGTCACAATTGCAGTGGCCATATACTCTATTTCAGGCAAACGCATCAGTCTGAAACAGCGCAGTACCATGCAGGAGTCCATCTCCGCCCACAAGCTGGAAGGTATCGTGGGCATGACAGGCTTTATCATCAGGATGACTCTGGTCTTTGAGCTTATGGGGGCCCTGCTTCTCGCCCCCGTGTTCATCCCTCAGTTCGGACTTGCCAGGGGCATAGGCTACAGCCTCTTCCACTCCATTTCCGCCTTCTGCAACGCTGGCTTCGACCTGATGGGCATAGACAGCCCCTATTCCTCCGTCACCGCCTACGTGGCCAATCCTCTGGTGAACATCGCCATCATGTCCCTCATCGTCATCGGCGGCATCGGCTTTCTCACCTGGGACGACATACGCCGCAACGGCCTGCATTTCAGGCGCTACCAGCTGCAAAGCAAGGTGGCCATAGTCACCTCCCTGCTGCTCATATTTATCCCCGCCGTCTATTTCTTCTTTTTTGAGCTGTCGGAAATGGACACTTTGCCCCGTGTGCTGGGCTCCCTGTTCCAGTCCATCACCACCCGCACGGCGGGCTTCAACTCCGTGGACCTGACAAAGCTCAGCGACTGCGGCGTGTTCATCATGATAATGCTCATGCTGGTGGGCGGCTCCCCCGGCTCTACCGCCGGCGGTATGAAGACCACCACCCTGGCCGTCATCCTGGCCAACGCCGTCTGCGTCTTCCGCCACCGGGACAGCGCCCGCTTCTTCGGCCGCCGTGTCTCCGAAGACACGGTGCGCAGCGCAGCCACTATCCTGGCCATGTACCTGGTCCTGTTTATCGCCGGAGCACTGGTCATAAGCCGGGTAGAGGACCTGCCTCTGCTCACCTGTCTCTTTGAGACCGCCTCGGCCATAGGCACCGTGGGCCTCACCCTTGGCATCACCCCGGAGCTGAGCCAGCTGTCCAGGGCCATACTCATCTTCCTGATGTACATGGGCCGTGTGGGCGGTCTTACCCTCATCTTCGCCACCACCGCTCCCAGCCAGGGCGTCTCCGCCCGCTATCCCCAGGGCAAGCTCACCGTGGGCTGACATCCTGCCCCCGCTCACGGGCCTTGCGGCGCCTGCTTTTCGCTCCGGCGGAAAAGGCGCAGGGCCCGTCTGTCTGTACATGCTTTTCCCCGACTTTCCCATAGTTGCCGGCTTTCGTTTATTCAGGACTATTAAAAACATGCCGCTGATGCGGCGGAATGGAGACAGCAATGAAATCAGTTCTCATAATCGGCCTGGGCCGCTTCGGCAGCCACATCGCCAGAAAACTAAACGCCATGGGCCACGAGGTCATGGCCGTGGACAGCAACGAGGATAGGATAAACAGCGTCCTCCCCTTTACCACCAGCGCCCAGATAGGCGACAGCACCAACCGGGCTTTTCTGGAGAGCCTGGGGGTAGACAGCTTCGACTCCTGCATCGTGGCCATAGGCGACAACTTCCAGAACTCTCTGGAGACCGCCTATCTGCTCAAAGACCTGGGGGCAAAGCACGTGGTCGCCCGGGCCTCCAGCGGTGTACAGGAGAAGTTCCTCCTGCGCAACGGCGCCGACCAGGTGGTATACCCGGAAAAGCAGCTGGCGGCGTGGATAGCCATCCGCTGCACCAGCGAGCACATTCTCGACTACATAGAGCTGGAGGGCGACTACTCCATCTATGAGCTGTCCATCCCGGACAACTGGCTGGGCAAGACCGTAGCTCAGCTGGATATTAGGAAAAAGCACGGCATCAACATTCTGGGAATACGCAAGGACGGACGTCTAAATTTGAATGTTATGCCCGAATCGCTCCTCAACCGGGGAGACTCCATCCTGGTCCTGGGTCCGGATGCCGCCTTACAAAAGGTATTCAAAATATGAAAGCAAAAATTTAAAAAATAAAGGTGCAGGGCAAGCCCTGCACCTTTATTTTACCTGTATTATTTCAGTTTTATTATGTCAGCGTTCATTGGGCCTATGCTGCCGCAGTAGGTGCCGCAGCCTGCCTCCTGACAGTTGGCCACATAGCTGTAGGCCTGTTGTCCCCGATTTATCACCGTGAGGTATGCCCCGCTCTCCGCCTTCTCGCCAAAAGCGTCCGCCCCATTGTTTATATAGCGCAGGATTAGCAGCACGTCCTTGTTGGCCGCCATAAAGCTGGCCTGGCCGGTAGACAGGATTGAACTGCTGTTTCTCAGCTGGGCCAGAGCTACATAGTAATCGTGGATAGCCTCGTCCCCCTCCCTGAAGGGCAGGCGGTTAAAGGGGTCGTTGATGCCGCACATTCCCTGCTCGTCCCCGTAATATATGCAGGGCACTCCGGGGATAGTGAACTGTATGGCGGCGCACAACCGCTGCAGAGCCGCCGCCCGGTCCAGTTCTTCCGGGCCGAAGTATATCTTCAGCTGATCCTTCCGGCTGAGAGACCTGAGCCACACATTGGTGGCCAGAGCCGTGCGCAGCCGCTCCACATCATGGGAGCCCAGCAGGTTCATCAAAGCGTAGTACATGGGCTTTGGGTAATTCATCTGCTGGGAGATGAAAAACTCGCACAATGCGTGGGCATCGCTGTAGCCGTGCATAAAAGCCAGCACCGCATCTCTGAAGGGATAGTTCATGACCGAGTCAAGAGAAGAACCCAGGGCATAGCGGCGGCGGCTGCCGTAGCTCTCCTTGATTATGGCGTCCTCCCAGACCTCGCCTATGATGGGAGCGTCGGGCTTAAGGGACTTAGCCGAATCCCGGATGAGCTCCAGCACGTCGTCGGGCAACTCGTCGGCCACATCCAATCTCCAGCCGGAGGCGCCATGGCGCAGCCACAGCTTCACCACGCTGTTTTCCCCGGTGACGATGTCCTCCTGCCATTTGGGGTTCTGCTCATCCACCTCAGGCAGATCCTTGAAGCCCCACCAGCAGCGGTACTCGTCGGGGAATTTACTGAAGTCGTACCAGCGGTAGTACTCCGAATCCTTGCCCTGGCAAGCCCCCACTCCCGGATAGCTGCCGTAGCGGTTGAAGTAGCGGCTGTCCGCCCCGGTGTGGGAAAAAACGCCGTCCAATATAATGCGTATACCCAGCTCCCCGGCCTTGGAACACAGATGTTCAAAGTCCTCCATGGAGCCCAGGATTGGGTCCGGCCGGTGATAGTCCGAAGTATCGTAACGGTGGTTGGAACGGGCCTCCACAATGGGATTGAGGTAGATGCAGCCGATGCCCAGATCCTTGAGATAGGGCAGCTTGTTTTCTATGCCCTTGAAGGTGCCCCCATAGAAATCATCGGGACTGTAGTTGCTCTCAAAGGGCCGGGGCTGCCAGCGCACCGGCTCGTTCAGGCTGCCGTGGAGCTCCGGGGTCTGGCCCAAAGAGCGGTGATATTCCACTCCCTTCTCCGCAGTATCGTCGTCGCTGAAGCCAAAGCGATCCGGGAATATCTGATACATTATGCTGCGGCGAAACCAGGCGGGAGTATCAAAGCCCCGCTGGTACACCGTCAGGCGGAAGCCGCCGCCCTCCCGGCCCATGAGCCGGCCGATGTAGCCGGTGCCGTCGGGGCAGAGCCAGTGGCAGCCCACAACGGTCTCAATCCTGAAGCGGTACCACAGAGCCTGGGCTGTCTCCGGGGCGGTGAAGACGGCATAAAAGCAGCTGCCCGCTTGTTTCATGGGGTAGCTCCACTCCACATTGTCCCCATATACTATCAGCTCCGCCTTCTTCACCTTGCCGCCCTGGAGACGGAAGGCCAGGCGCACTTCCCGGCCGCACTCCACTGCCCCTGAGGGGCTGCGGTAGACGGCCATGCGGCTGTCGTGGGCCACCGCCAGTTCCGTGGACGCCGTGTGCCGCAGCACCCCGATGACGTTGGCGGTGCGGGGCTGGAGAGCATACATATCCTCCAGGTTGATACCTGTGGAGCGCAGATCCTCGCAGCAGCGGGACACTGCATAATAGGCGGCATTCAGAGAGAAGCCGCAGTCGTCCATAAGCAGACGCATAATTTCCGGGGCCATCAGCGGGTTCCCCCGGGAATAGAAGCACTCCCCCAGCCGGTCCGGCGTAAGGCCCATTAACAGGCAGTCGTGGATTGCAGAATAGCCGGTGGCCGAGGCCTGAAAATACTGCTGGATGAGGCTGCCCGCAGGCGCCGCCTCCAGCCGCTCCATCAGCTCCTTGTCCCCGCCTACAGGGACCCAGCGGCCATCCCGGAACTCAGCCTCCACCATACGGCGGTCGCTGTAGCTGACGGTCATGCAGCAGCCCTGAGACCAGTGCTCCTTATAGCTGCCGCCAAAATAAACCTTATATCTTCTCAGAGCATCCATATGTAGTGTCTTGCGTACTCCTCTGCTGAAAGATCGAAACTGAAGTTCTCCTGCATGGCATAGCTTATCAGGCCATGCATTATCTCCTCGTTCCTGTAACAGCTGAGAGCGCTGCGGATAGTGTCCCGCATCTCCCAGGCGTCAAAATTTGCGAAGGTAAAGCCGGTGCCCTCCCCGGTAAAGCGGTTATAGGGTTTGACGCTGTCCTTCAGGCCGCCGGTCTCCCTGACTATGGGAATGCAGCCGTAGCGCATGGCTATCATCTGGCTCAGGCCGCAGGGCTCAAAACGGGAGGGCATGAGGAAGAAGTCGCTGCCGGCATACACCAGGTGGGCCAGGTCCTCATTATAGCCTATATAGGAGCAGACCTTGCCCCGGTAGCGGCTCTCTGCGCCCCGCATGAAGTTTTCAAAGCGTTCCTCTCCGCTGCCCAGGAGCATGAACTGCATATCCTCCCGGCTCATAAGGTCATCCAGAGCGCAGGCCACCAGGTCAAAGCCCTTTTGCGAGGTCATCCTCGTGACCATGGCGAAGACGGGCACGTCGCTCCTCTGCTCCAGGCCCATCTGTTCCTGGAGGGCGGCCTTGCATTTGGCTTTGCCCTTCAGATGTCCCCGGTCATAACGGGCGGGAAGGGCCGGGTCATTGGAGGGATTGAAGACCTTGGTGTCTATACCGTTGAGTATGCCTGTGAGCTGGAGGGCTCTGGCATTGAGTATGCCGTCCAGTCCCTCGGAATACTCCGGGGTCCTTATCTCCCTGGCATAGCTGGGGCTGACGGTGTTTATCCTGTCGGCAAAGACGCAGCCAGCCTTCAGGAAGTTGGCGCAGCCGTCCTGCTCCAGATATTCGCTGGTGTAATAGCTGCTGTCCACTTCCAGAAGGTCCTGGACAAATTCAAAGCTGTATCTGCCCTGGAACTTTATGTTGTGTATGGTGAGGAGATATTTTATCTTGTCCTGGATCCAGCCCCTGTACTGGGTGTGGGCCAACATGGGCATCATGGCGGTGTGCCAATCGTTGCAGTGGATGACGTCCACACTGAAATCCAGATTGGGTATCACATCCAAAATAGCCCGGCAGAAGAAGGAGTACTGCTCCCCTTCGGCATTGCCGCCCCTGTAGATGGCGTCCCCGAAGTACTGCTCGTTGTCTATGAGATAGAATGTAATGCCGTCCAGCTCCAGCTTTTCCAGGCCTACATAAGCGTTGCGCCAGCCCATTCTGGAGTAGAAGTAGAACATATGCTCCACCTTATCGGCATACTTCTCCTTGATGCAGCGGTGGTAGGGGGTGATGACCCTGGCGTCTATGCCCAGTTTTTTCAGAGCCTTGGGTAGGGTACCCACCACATCGGCCAGACCGCCGGTCTTGGACAAGGGGGCGCACTCTGCCGAAGCCAGCAGTACATTGGGCATTTCCGTGCGGCCCCGCTCCCGGAGCATATCCTTGAATTCTTTTTTCATTGTCCATCCTCCTTTAATTGGGAAAACTCAATGGAAGCCAAGCCGGGACCTGAGCTCAGTTCTTGGCTCTCTTTTTGCCGCTCTTTGCCGTTCCGGCAGCTTTTGAGCTCCTGCGGGCCCTTTCCTCCTTCTTGGGCCTGAAGCTGTAGAGGAGGCAGGACATCCCCGGCAGAGTGATATTTGCGGAATAGTCCATATCCATGAAGGGAGCTTTTCTGGAGCTGATACGCTTTTTGCAGCTTTTTCCGCTGCCGCCGTAGACCGCATCCTCGCTGCTCAGCAGTTTGTTCAGCGTTCCCTCACAGGGCAGGGCAATCACAAAATCCTCATAGTCAACAGGAGTGAAGTTGCACACACAGACCACATAGTCGTCATCCTGGGGGGATGAGCGCAAAAAAGCAATGGAGCTGCGCTCCTTATCGTCCACGTTCAGCCAGGTGAAGCCGTCCCAGGAGCGGTCTATGCGGTAAAGGGCGGGATGGTTCTTGTAGATATGGTTCAGCTGCCGGTAATACTGACGCATGCCCTCGTGCTTGGGATAGTCCAGGAGATTCCAGTCCAGCTGCTGCTGCCAGTTCCACTCGATGAACTGGGCAAACTCGCCCCCCATGAAGCACAGCTTCTTTCCCGGGTGGGCAAACTGATAGCCGTAGAGACTGCGGAGAGAGGCGAACTTCTGGTCATAGTCCCCGCTCATCTTGTTGACCATGGAGCCCTTGCCGTGGACGACCTCATCGTGGGAGTAGGCCAGGACGAAGTTCTCTGAAAAGGCGTACATCATGGAGAAGGTAAGGCGGTTGTGATTGAAGCTGCGGAAATAGGGGTCCAGGCTCATGTAATCTATGGTGTCGTGCATGAAGCCCATATCCCACTTGAAGGTGAAGCCCAATCCGCCGTCCTCCACGGCGCCGGTTATCAGGGGGAAAGCGGTGGATTCCTCGGCAATGGTGATGGCGCCGGGGTAGTTTTGCAGCACGGTGCTGTTCATCTTCTGGAGGAAGGCCACGGCCTCCAGGTTTGTGTTGCCCCCGTCCTTATTGGGGGTAAAGTTGCTGCCCCGGCCGTAGTCCAGATACAGCATGGAGGACACGGCGTCCACTCTTATGCCGTCCACATGGTACTCTTCAAAGAAGAGACAGGCGGAGGATATCAGGAAGCTCTGCACCTGGTTGGAGCCATAGTCAAAGATGAGGGTGCCCCAATCCGGGTGCTCGGCCATGCGCTGCTCCTTGCACTCAAAGAGATTGGTGCCGTCAAAGCAGGCCAGGCCGTGCTCGTCCCTGGGGAAGTGGGCGGGCACCCAGTCTATGATGACGCCTACGCCGGCGGCATGGAGAGTGTCCACCATGCATTTGAAATCGTCGGGATTGCCGTAACGGGAGGTGGGGGCATAGTAGCCCGTCACCTGATAGCCCCAGGAGCCGTCATAAGGATACTCGGACACGGGCATCAGCTCCACATGGGTAAATCCCATATCCTTGCAGTAAGCTGCCAGGGCTTCCCCCAGCAGGCGGTACTGGGCCTTCTCATATCCCAGGTCTTTCCAGGAGCCCAGATGCACCTCATATATGCTCATGGGCTGGCTGAGGGGCTTGCGCTGGCTGCGTTTTTTCATGTACCCGCCGTCGGTCCACTGGTAGGAGCCGCCGTCCCAGACGATGGAAGCGTTATCTTTTCCGTTCTGGCCGAAAGCGGCAAAGGGGTCGGATTTCAGCACCTGCCTGCCGTTGGCCTGGGTGACACAGTACTTGTAAAGGGCATCCTTATGCAGACCCTCCACAAAACATACCCACACGCCGCCTTCCATCAGCTCCATGGGGGTAGCCTCCCTGTCCCAGCCATTAAAATCACCCACCAGCGTAACGGCCTTGGCGTTTGGAGCCCATAGGACAAAGCGGTGAGCGTTCACTTCCGGCACATAGTGGCAGCCATAGCACAGCCATGCCTTCTGAGCCTTGCCGGTGTTGAAAAGGTATATGTCCCCCTCCGGGATGTAGTTCAGATATTTTGCATCCATGCGCATATCTCCCTTGTCTGAATGTTTTTTCGTGTATCTTAACAAATTCATTATACATACTTTCTCTGTCAATTCCAAGAGAAAACTTTACAGCCGTAACAAAATAGGCATTTTGCTGCATATGCAGCGCATAATACCGGCAAAAACTCCCAGTAAACGAAGAAATCCCCCGGCTCTGGGAGCCGGGGGATCTGTTGGTTTATAGGGTCATGTTCTGTTTCCCGTTTTTCGGGAGACTTACTTGTTCTTGCTCTTCTTCAGGCGAGGCATCACAGCTACCATTGCGCCGCCGGAGAGGATGAGCGCCGCTGCCCACAGAGCCAGATTGCTCTCATCGCCGGTCTGGGGGCTGGCGGAGGCCTGGGCCTTGGTCAGGATCTGGAAGGTGCAGCTGGGAGTGTCGCCGTAAATGGTCTGCACAGTCAGAGTGTAGGTGCTGCCGGCAGTGCGGGCATTCAGGAAGGCTGCGCTGAGGGTGATGGTCTTGCCGGAGGAGCTGAGAGTGTAGTAATCGTCAAAGTTGTTCACCAGCTGAGTGCCGCCGACCCATACCTGAGAGATGGGATCGGAGCAGACGAAGGACAGGCTCTTGCTGCTGCCGATGACGTGCTTGTCTGTATCCACAGGCTTGAGGGTGGCGCCCACTCTAAAGCTGCCGCTGGCATAGCCCTTGGAGGTGAGCACGCTGATGGTGTGAGAGCCGGTGGCCAGATTGTTCATGTAGCTGGAAGCCACTCCGAAGGTCTGCACTCCGTTATAAGTGAGCTTGTCGCCGCCGACCTGGATTCCGTCTATAGCCACCTCATAGTAGCTGTAGGTGCTGCCGTTGATCAGCTTCAGATCGGGAATTACGGTGAAGTAATAGGTGCCGTCGCCGGAATACCAGGTGTTTTCATAGGCGGGATAGACCGCTGCGTTGCCGCTGGGAATATTGTTATTGTTGTTGTTATTATTGTTGTTATTGTAGGTTCCGTTGATGGCAAAGCCTGCAATCTTCACATAGCTTCCGCCGGGGTAGCAGTAGTACAGGTCATAGCTGCCGTTGCTCAGGCCGTCCAGGAAGGACTTATTCAGAGTGATCTCGTTGCCACTGACGGTGTAGCTGCTGCTGGAGAGAGTATAACGGCTGGTAGTGCCGCTGGGAGCATACTGGTATCCCGCAGGTGCCTGGTTGGTGAACACGTAATGAGGATATGCGGTGCTGGAGTTCTTGTAGTAGTTGATGTTGCTGGAATCCACTTTGGGCAGAACGTAGATGTAGAAGTCGGCAATGCTGAAGCCGTCGGTGCTCTTGAAGCGCACGGTGAAACGATCGGCGCGGTTGCTGACGGCGCTGCCCAGGATGGTGTACTGGTAGGTACCGTTGCTCTCAGCCACAGTGTAGTGAGTGCGCTCGGTAAGAGTGGTGGTCTGGCCGTTGCTGTCGATAAGCAGGATGTCGCTGACCTTCATGTTTGCACTGTAGCTCATGGAGGTGTTGCTGCTGCTGCGCAGGTCATAGGTGTAGTAGCTGTTGGCAACATTGCCGTAGAGCTGGGTCACCTGGAACTTGGCGGTGGCGCTGACGGGGACCACCTGCCAGTTGTAGCCGGTAACTTCGGTGCACCACCTGGACTGATAGCCGGTAGCCATCCAGTCGGAGTAGACGCCGGTAACATCATCATGGTCGTTGCCGTTAACTGCCCTGAAATAACCGCCGGTAAAGGTTCCCTTGGTGCCGGCATTGTTCATGTTGTTATAATAGCCGCCGGAGATATAGGCGGTGCTGCCGGTGTTGGCCCTGAAATCGCCGTATACGGTCAGGCTGTCGGAGGAGTAGAAGATAGCGCCGGATTTGAGAACTACTTCCTTAACACCGCCATTGGTTATCTTCACGGTGCCGCCGTTCACGGTCACAGTAGCGTCCAGCTTCTCGCCAGCCAGATCAAGGGTCAGGCTCTTGCTGATGGTGACACTCTCCTGAAGAGTGCCGGTCTGGGGGATCAGGGTCACGGTCTGGCCGGGCTGGGCATTGTCTATGGCAGACTGAAGGGTGGTGTACTTGTTGCTGCCCACCTGGGCCACATTCAGGCCGTCGGAGACATTGCCGCTGCCGTCATTGAAGGAGTTGTCGGCCCAGAGATCTTCGGGAACCGTCACGTTGCCGAAGCTGCCGGTCACTATGGACAGATTGCCCTTGCTGCATCCGTCAAAGAAGGTGCTGGTAATGGTGTAGGTGCCGCCGTTAATGGTCAGCTTATCGCTGCTGGAGGGGAAGCTGAATCCCTTGCCGTTGGTCTGCACATTCAGAGAGGTAAAATAGTTGCTGGCGCCGTTGACCACCACAGGATTGGTCACCACCAGAGTGCCGTTCTTTACAGTGGAGTTGGTCATGGTCAGGTTATTGACCGTCAGAGTGTTGTTGTTCAGGTCAATGACCTTGCCGCTGAGGACCAGGCTCTCCACAGTCTGGTTCTGGTTCAGCTTGATATTGGTCTTGCCGGCGTCGATAGCTGCCTGGATATCGCTGTAGCTGGTGCCGTCCCCGTCAACTGCGGTACCCTCACTGGGGTTAAATGCACTGAAGAGGTCAAAGATAGGCTTTTTCTCCTCTCCCGTCAGGGAGCCGGAACTATCGGGGGTCTGGGTGCTCTCAGGGGTACTGGGAACGTAAAAGGGATCGTCATTCCCGAGGTCGCTGGAGCCTGAGCCCAAGTTGCCCTCCAGGCCGGAGCCTGCATTATTGCTGTTGTTAATCTGGGTGCTGGTGTCGGTGCTGGTAGCGCCGCCGCCGTTCAAATCAAAGGCGTAGGCAGAGCCTCCCATGAGGCTCAGGCACATGGCAACCAGAAGAAGCATAGATAAGAATTTACTTGCTGTTTTCATGTTGTCCGTCTCCTTATATTGCTATTTTTAAACACGAAATTAGTTGGCCTTCAATGGGTTTTCCCCCACCCATCTCTGGTGTGAATATAATGTACCACGATGTTATGTAAAATGCAAGTACTTTTTTCGCGATTTTGCTATAATTTTTTTCCGTTTTGTAACTACTCTGAATTTGAATATTAGTTATTTGTGACCTTATGTCAAGCAAACACATTATTTCTCGCTCTTTTGCGGCATTTCCGTCACATTTTCCTCAATCCCTTTCAGGTAATCTTAATAATTCTTAAAATACTTTTGTAACTCTTTGTTGCATTTTCCCATCGTCAACTATATGACGCCTGAACTTATTACTTTGTTCCCGCAGCCGATAAAAATTTTTTCAGAAAAAACTGCGTTCCGGGGCCCCCGGGTCTGGAGCGCCTTTTTTCTGTTTTTTGCGAAGCTTTCCGCTGTTATTATAACATCTACATATTATAATGTATATATGTCAATGGTATCTGATATCAATTTTTTTGCCCGGCAGTTTGCCGAAAAGATATAGGAGCCGCAGCCTGCGGCTCCTATATCTTTTCCTTTTCACTTTCGCCGGGGGCCAAGCCCCTTTATCTGCGTTTATTCTTCTTGCTTTTCACCACATACCAGAGCACGCCGCCCATGCCAACTACGCAGACGGCTATCATGCCTATCCACAGTCCCATGTTGGCGCTGTCCCCGGTCTTGGGGGTGGTCCAGGGCTTATTGCTGTTATAAGTGGGGGTCTGGTTATTGATGATGCTCTTGGCCTTAACGGTGAAGCTGGTCTCGGCCGTGCCGCCGTTGGACACTATGCTCAGCTTGTGGGTGCCCACGCCCAGCTGGTCCAGGCAGGACTTGTACAGAGTGACTATGGTGCTGCCCTCGGTCACACCGTAGTACATCTCGTTGAGCTTGAAGCCGTTGAGATATACGGCTATAAACTCGCTGTAAGCTGCGTCGGAGGTAAAGCTCAGGCCGTTGCTGCTGCCCTGCCGCCACACGGCGTTGGCCCCGGATGTAATCTTGGGCGCAGCCACCTGGGTGATCTGTATGTCTCTGGCATTGCAGATGCTGCAGGTACGCTCCCAGTAGTTGGGAGAATTGAAGGTCCAGCCGCTCCAGTTGTGGTTACACTGGGTCTGAGTATTCACGGGGATGCTCTTGCTCTCCTTGTAGCCGCAGCCGCACTGGCGCTCCATAAGGCCCTGGGTGGTAGCGGTGGCCTCTCTCACAATTCTCCAGGCCCCGAAGCTGTGGGCGGCATAGCCGTACTTGTCCGCCGCATTGCTGATGGTGCAGCCGGAAACGGTGCACTCATGCCAATGGTGGGTGTTGTTGTAAGTCCAGGCGCTGCTCCACTTATGTTCATGCTGTGGGCTGGGCAGTATGGGTATCTGCTCCTGTTTAATACGGCCGCAGGTAGCGCATTTATATTCTATGGTACCGGCTGCGGTGGTAGTGGCCTCCTTGATCACCACTCCCTTGTCCCAGTCGTGGGAGCTGAAGCCGTCCTTCTTGCCGTTGTCCGTCTCGGTGCAGGCAGGGTCGGTGCAGTCATGCCAGTGGAACTGTTCATTTGCAGTCCAGCCCGTGCTCCAGCTGTGCTGATGCTCCAGCATCTGGATGTCCTCGGTCTTTGTTCCTTTGCAAACCGTACAGGTATAAGTGCGTACTCCTTTTTCCGTGGTAGTGGGCTCCTTGGTCACCACTCCGTTGTCCCAGGTATGGGCCTGGGTCTCCGTGGCGCCGCAGTCCGGTGTGGTGCAGGTCCTCACATGATTCTCGGCGTCCTGGGACACCCACTGGCCGTAGCTGTGCTGATGTTCCTCGGTCTGCTGCACATATCCGCATATCTGGCACTTGCCGCTGTCGTCAAAGCTGTGGGCCTGGGTCTCTGTGGCGCCGCAGTCCGGCGCCGTGCAGGTCCTCACATGATTCTCGGCGTCCTGGGACACCCACTGGCCGTAACTGTGCTGG
>CALWVZ010000033.1 GCA_944385125.1 uncultured Oscillospiraceae bacterium | reverse complement strand
ATTCCTTTTGGCATAATAAAGCACCCCACTTGTTATCCAGTATACCATACTGTCTAACAAATGGGGTGCAGTTCAAATTTGGCCTCGCCGTTTTTAAGTTCCATTTCACCGTAAACTCCATTGAGCCCATTGTCGCTCAGTTTTACCGTGAAATTGAAGGCCCGGTCCGTCTCCCCGGCATCTCCCGCTACCGTCTTGCTCACTGTCAGATTGCCGGTGGGCGGCGCCGTCCAGGCCAGGCCGAAGGGCGAAAACCCGTAGCTGCTGGCCTGGAATATCACATGACTGTCCGTAACGCTTATCGCCCCCGTCATGTTCTCCACTTCCAGGCTGTCGCTCATGATCATTCCGCCAACTTCATCAATGCCCATGTCCCTGTGCAAGCCCTTAAAGTGGAGCAGCTCAAAGCTGGTATCTTTTGTAGTGCCCTCCGGCAGGGGCCAATATACGGTCACCGGAGTGTTTGTGGATATCCAGGCGTTGCCGTTATTCAGGTCCACCAGGTTGATATATTTGAACTCATATTGAATTTCCCCTGAGCTCCTCCCCAACCCGGAATTTTCAAGCTCCAGATTGGACCTATCCGTAAGCAGCTGCGTGTTGGTTTTGTCTGTGTTGTTTACCTCGATGATGTCGTCAAAAAGCAGCGCAATGCCCGCAGCGTTGTCCGTCTGTACTTGAGTATCGTTTACATAATATACCGTCCCTGTTCCGGCCGCCAGCCCCGGGCTGTTTCCCTGTACTCCCTCCGCCAATTTTCCATAGTCTGCCTGAGAGGTAACGCCTCGCACAAAGACATTGGCCTCCGCAACTTTCAGTTGGTAGCTCTCTCCGTTTCTGGTATCGCCCGGGTCATTGGGGTTTTTATATTCCACCTGGACCTTATCCGCCGGGACGTCTTCGTCGTACACCTCCATTTTCAGAGTCTGATTGATACTTAAGCTGGTATCCAGGCTGTCGTCGGTAACTACATTGCCATTGGCATCGGTGAACTTCATACGCAAGTTAGATGTCTCAGTACCTTGACTGGTAGATATGCGGTACACTCCGTGTTCCCCTGGGCCATAGTCTACGAACTGCCACATGAGCAGGGTATTCTCGTCCTTCTGGTACTTTAGGCGCAGGTTCTCAATCGGAGTATCCTTCAGATAGTCCGGCAGCTCCACAGTAAAGCCGGGCACAGGCAGGCTGTCGGTCTTCACCAGCTCGCCGCTGGCGCTGATTGCCAGCTGGTTGCCGGCCTCGCCGCCCATGTATATGGTCATATCCATGGGCCGTAGAACAATGGGCTCCGCCTTCACCTCGCCGTGGGCAGCCTTAAGGAATACACCGCTGTTACTTGTGGCCATGATCGGGCCGGAAGCATCCTGGGGCTTGATGTTCAGCTCGCCGCTGCCGCAGCCTTTCCAACGGCTCCCCTCAGCGTCTGCGTACCAGCCGTCTATTTCATGTCCGCATTTGCTCAGCGTCAGTCCTGCATTCGGCTGCGACAGCCATACGTATGAATTCTGGTTATAGACCAGGGCGACATCATCGCCGGCTTGGCCTGCAATGTTGTTGTAAATAATCGTATCTTCCAGCATGTTCGGGCCGCCGTAAAAGTAGATACCGCCGCCCTGGGCTCCTGCGCTGTTGTCTGTGACGCTTATCCTCCCAAAGCTGGACTTGGTGCTCACGGCTTTGCAGATCCCGCCTCCGCTGCCGTTCAGGGCAGTGTTGCCGGATATCTGCACGCCGTCTCCAAAGGTCACCTCGCCCTTGTTTATGTACACTCCGCCGCCGTCATCGCTGACAGTGTTGCCTGAGATCACCGTGCCTGCGCCTATGTTTACCTTTGCAGAGGAATTGATGAACACTCCGCCTCCGTGAGAAGCGGAGCTGCCGCTTGTATTGACTCCCGAGATATTCACTTTTGCGTTTGAATTGGATATCCACAGGGCAATAGCCCCGCCGTACTTACCGCTGCCGCCCTGAGCGGAGCAGTCGTATATGCTCCCTCCCCTAATATCCACATTCACCGCTTTTGAGGTGTTAGCAAAGAAGGCGCCGCCGCCATAATAATTGTCGGTGCAGTTTACTATCTCTCCGCCGGTCATAACGAAGCTGGCGCAGCCTGTGATGCTCACGCCCCCTGAGATGCTGGCCAAGTTCACACAGTCGGTGATAAGGCCGCCGTGCATTCCGTCCACGCAGTCCGGCAGCAGGGCGCAGGATTTCTCCTGAGGGGTTTCAGCTTCCATATTGTCATCGCTCTTGCCAAGGCACTGATTCAGCTCAGCTCCCCAGGCGGAACACACAGGGCAATCCGGGTTGATTTCCTCCGCCGTACAAAGGCTGACGCATATGCATTTGGGCAGCACGCAGGCACACTTGCTGTAGTCGGCAGAACACAGGGGGCACTCCCCGTTTATGCTGTCCTGGCCGCAGTTTACAGTGCAGGTGCAGGCAGGCATGCCGCCTTCTTGCTCTCCGGCGACAATGGGCTCCGGCTGCTCCTGCTCCGCTGGCTGCAAGTCATTTTCCGGCTCCGCACTCTGATCTGCAACTATGGTTTCCTCGCTGCTGTCAGGCTCTTCTTCCTCGGCAAACGCCTGAGCTGAGCCCAGGAAAATCGACAGGGTCATTGTAACGGACAGAGCTAATGAGAGTAGTTTTCTTGCTTTCATAAGTTCCTCCCTTTGCGGCGCCGCCGGGATCCTCCTTGCGCCACGCCCTTATTTAATGCGTTTTCTTAACAGAGTTTTCAGGGCCGGCTCTATATTTAGAGCCAGCCCTGAAAACATTCTTCCACGTCTGTGCCTATGGAAATATTATATAATATTTTTTCCTTGGCGTCTATGAATCTTAAGCATTATTAACAATTAATTTCTTTATACAATTTTTACCAGTTCTCCACTTCCTTTGCCAGGGGAATGGACCCGGCCGCCCCCGGTCTGGACACGGTAAGGGCCGCCGCCCGGGTGGCAAGCTCCATGGCCTCCTCCACTTTTTTACCCTGTAAAATGCCCGCCAGGAAATAGCCGGTGTATGTATCCCCTGCGGCAGTAGTGTCCACCGCCTCCACCTTCACAGCCTCGATGCGGTATTTCTCTTTACCTCTGCGGTAGGCCGAGCCCTGTTCCCCCAGAGTCAGCACTATCCCCGCCTCTGGGAACTTTTTGGCCAGGGCCTCCAGCATTTCCTCCGCCTGGGAGCTGCCGCTGATGTATTCCCCTTCCGTTTCATTCAGGATGAAGATGTCAACCAGCTCCAGGGGCCAGTCCAGCATCTCCTCCGTGCAGGGCGAGGGGTTCAGAGCCACGGTCATACCCTGCTCATTTCCCCGGCGGATTATCTCCGGCATGCGGTCCACCTCATTTTGTACGAGCAAAATATCACCGCTTCCGTATCCGTCAATGGCGGATATGGTGGCGTCCTCCATCATGCCGTTGGCTCCGGCGGCAATGATAATGCTGTTTTGCCCCGAGCTCTCCACCTGGATTATGGCGTGGCCCGAAGGGCAGTCCAGGCCCCTTACCTTTGAGATGTCCAGGCCAAAGGGGGCGCAGAACATCTCCAGCCCCGGCCTGTCCGCTGCGGACAGCTGAGCTGCCAAAGCCGTCTCCGCTCCGGCCTTGGCCAGGGCGATGGCCTGGTTCAGTCCTTTTCCCCCCCAGGCGGTGCGGTAAGCCCTGCTGGCCACGGTCTCCCCCGGTCTCACGATTTTCTCCAGCTCATAGCTGTGGTCTATGTTTATGGAACCCAACACCAGTATTTTTCTCATTTTCTCAGCTCCTTGAAGCATTTCTGGATTTTTTCAGGGCGGGTTCTCATCCCCGCCCGGTATTTTTTGTAAATAGTTTTTGCCTTATCTTACCGCATATGGTAAAATCAATACATCAAAAAAAGGAAGGGGGACCGATATGAAACAGGCCCATATCATGTTGGATGAAACTCTGGGCATAAAGTACGCCCTCATGCCCGGGGACCCGGGCCGCATCCGCCGTATCGGGGAGCAGCTGGAAAATGTCCGGCAGCTGGAAAACAACAGGGAGTTTTTCAGCATCCGGGGCAGCTATAAGGGCGTGGACATTCTGGCCATCTCCACAGGCATCGGCGGCTGCTCTGCCGGGATAGCCGTGGAGGAACTGAAAAACATCGGTGTAAAAGCCATGATACGCATAGGTTCCTGCGGAGCCCTGCAAAAGGATATCGGCTTGGGAGAGCTGATATTTGCCCAGGCCGCCGTGCGGGATGACGGGGCCTCCAAGGCCTATGTCCCGGACATTTTTCCGGCCTGCGCCCACAGGGAACTGCTGAACTGCTGTGTGGAAGCCGCTCAGGCTCTTGGAGCTGCCTGGCACGAGGGTATCGTCCACAGCCATGAGAGCTTCTATCACGAAGAGAACGAGGCGCAGAGCGCCTACTGGTCCTCCAAGGGGGTCCTGGGGGCAGATATGGAGACTGCCGCTCTCTATACCATAGCCCGGCTCAGGGGCATGAAGGCTGCTTCTATCCTGAACAATGTGGTGCTCTACGGCCAGGACACCGCCGACTCCATAGGCGACTATACCCAGGGAGCTCAACTCACGGCCCGGGGCGAGACTCTGGAGATACTCAGCGCCCTGGAGGCCTTCGTTTTATTTGACAGAAAGGAAAATTCAAAATGAAAAAGGTACTTGTTGTGGACTGCTGCATCCGCCGCCAGGGCAGGACCCGGGAACTGATGGAGGCCTTTATTGCCGCCCTGCCGGAGCACTGCCAGGTCACACGGCTGAGGCTGGAGGAGGAGAACCTCTCCTGTCTCACCGGGGCCTTCTTTGAGGCCCGGGAGGCCCTGCTGGCCCGGGGCGAGCTGGACCATCCCCGTTTCCGCTACGCCCACCAGTTCGCCCAAGCGGATGAGATAGTTGTGGCCGCCCCCTTCTGGGACCTGAGCTTCCCCGCCCTGCTGAAGGTATATATCGAGCAGGTCTCCGTGGACGGCATCACCTTCCGCAGCGCCCACGGCGGGCTCCAGGGCCTGTGCAAAGCGCAGCATCTGGTATACCTCACCACCAGGGGCGGCGTATATACCGACGACCCCATGGAGATGGGCAGCCGCTACATGGAGGCCATGCACAGCTTCTTCGGTATAAAGAACTATGTCTGCATTGCCGCCGACGCCATGGACACCAGCCGCTATGACGGCAAAGCCCTGCTTCAGCAGGCAAAAGACAAGGCCACCGCTTTGGCGGAAACTTTCTGAGGCATTGGATCTATACGGTAAAAATAAAGCTCTCGCTTATGAGAGCTTTATTTTTTTCTGTCCTTTACTCATTTTATTTGGCTCACAGATTTTTTCAGCAGCGCAATAAACTTTTCTCTGTCCAGTTTAAGCACCACGGTAGCGTTCTTTTTTTCAAACTGCTTGTCGCTGTACAGGTCGGTGACGGTCTTGCCGTTGGTGATGCTGCCCCTGGTCTCCACGTATACTCCCGCCTCTTCCCCTTCAAAGAACTCCGGGTGGGCAAGATATACCACCGGGCAGGAATCGTGCATTGCAACCCCAGGCAGGCCAAAGCCGGTCAGGGCCTTCATGGCCTTGCTCAGGCAGGCCTTGGTAAAGCGTCCGCCGGCAGTACCTTCGGCCTCCAGCTCATCCAGGTCCTCCGGAGTAAAATAGCCCTGCATGGTCACGTCCAGGCCGCACATCACCACATGCATCCCGGATTTGAAAACGGCGGCGGCGGCCTCCGGGTCCACGTAGATATTGAACTCCGCCGCCGCCGTGACGTTTCCTCCATAGGCGGCAGAGCCGCCCATTATGAGTATCTCCGGCAGATACTCCGGCAGGTCCGGGTACTTGGCCAGGGCTATGGCCACATTGGTGAGTGGGCCGGTGGCTATCAGCTTCAGCTCGCCTTTATAGGCTTTGGCAGTTTCATATAGGGCGTCCCAGGCCCGCTCCTCCCTGTACGCTGGGTTTTCCGGCAGGGGCAGCTCCACGTCTCCCAGGCCGTTTTTCCCGTGGAAGGTCTCGGCCGTCTCCAGCTTTTTCAGAAGCGGGGCCTCCGCCCCCCGGTAGACGGGGTAGTCGGTGCCCATTAGCCGGTTCAGCCGCAGGGTGTTGGGATAGGTCAGCTCCTGGGGTGCATTGCCGCAAACGGTGGAGAGCCCGATTATTTCCAGCTCCTCCAGGGCATGGGCAGTCATTATGGCCACGGCGTCGTCGGTGCCGGTGTCGCAGTCCATCCAGATGGGAATTTTTTTCATCTCTCCGCCTCCCCGTAGAATTTTATGCTCTCCACCAAATAGTCGGCAAAGGCCTCCCTGTCCACATCCATTACGCAGGACACATTGGGCTTTTTCCCGGACAGGCCCAGAGTGTCCGCCACGGTAGTACCCTTGCAGTATTCTCCGCAGGTCTCTATCTCCACGTACATATCCTTGATCGTAAAGAGCTCCGGGTGCAGCAGCACCGCCACTGCGCAGGGATCGTGCATAGGGGCCCCTTCATAGCCTATGCTCCTGTGGAAGGTATAAAAGAACTCCAGCCACTGGGCAACTATGGAGCTCACAGGGTTGCCCAGAGCCCTGATGCGTTCAAAGTCCCAGGGCAAAACAAGGGCTTTTTCCGTCACGTCCAGGCCGGACATTATCAGTGGTATGCCGGAGGAGAACACGCACTTGGCGGCCTCCGGGTCCACAAGGATGTTGAACTCTGCCGCCGGGGTCCAGTTGCCGTAGGCTATACCGCCCCCCATAAGGCTTATCCGCTCTATCTTGCTCTTCAGCTCCGGGTGGGCTGCCAGCAGGGCTGCCGTGTTGCTCAAAGGGCCGGTGGAGACTATGGTCACCGGCTGGTCGCTCTCTCTCAGCACCTTTGCCATCAGCTCCACAGCGCTGAGACTGCTCAGCTCCATTGTAGGCTCCGGCAGCTCCGGGCCGTCCAGTCCCGACTCCCCGTGGATATTGGGGGCTATCTCCAGGTCTGTTACCAAGGGACAGGGTCTGCCCGCCGCCACCGGGGCATCCAGGCCTATAAGGGTGCAGACCCGCCTTGCATTGTAGCTGGTCTTTTCCAGAGTGGAGTTGCCTCCCACGGTGGTAACTGCACGTATATCAAAGGCTCCGCTGGCCTGAGCCAGCACCCAGGCTATAGCGTCGTCGTGGCCCGGGTCGCCATCCAAAATAAGGGGTATCCTTTTATTTGCAGACATTTCATTTCTCCCTTCCGCTCATATTGAACTGCGCCGGTAAATGAACCGGCGCAGTTTTGTTCCCTCACGCCTGGGAAGAAGCTTTTTTCTCCAGAGCTGCGGAGGAGCGCTTTTTCAGCTCCTTCCGATTTCTGGACACTGCAAAGATAACAAGACCGATGATCGTCACCGCATAGGGTATGGGAGAAGCCAGGTTGGAGTCCAGGCCTATTGCGGAGAACTTGATGCCCAGGGCCTGGGCAAAGCCGAAGACCAGGGAAGACAGCATGCCCCCCAAACATTCTCCATTGCCCATGGCCTGAGCTGCCAGAGCAATGAAGCCCCGGCCAGCCACCATGTCCAGGGACCAGCCCTGAGCGTAGGCCATAGACATAAAGGCTCCGCCGAAACCGCTCATGAGCCCTGAAAAGCCCATGGCAATGTATTTTATCTTCAGCACCGACACGCCCACAGAGGAGGCCGCATTGGGATTTTCGCCCACGGCCCGGATGTTCAGGCCCAGGCTGGTCTTGTACAGCATTATGGAAGTGAGCAGGCACAGCAGGAAGGCCAGATAGGTCAGCAGATTATGCCCTGACAGCACTTGCCCTACAAAGGGTATCTTGTTTACAAGGGGAATAGTTATATCGGGTATGCACAGGTCCTTGGTTATCAGCCCGGTGGTAGAGGCCATGGCTCTGCCCTCGGTGATATTGGTGATGACCTTGCAGAGGAATAGAGTACCGCCGGAGCCCATCATGTTTATGGCAATGCCCACCAGAACTATATCCGTCTTCATCTGAAAAGCGAAGAAGCCCATTATCAGGCTCATCAGCACGCCCACCACTAGCGCCGCCAGCAGCCCCCAGAACCAGCTGCCGGCATAGTAGCTGACCAGGGAGCCGCTAAGGGCGGAAAACATCATCAATCCCTCGATACCTATGTTGCAGAAGCCCGCCTTTTCCACCACAATGGCCGCAAGAGTGGCAAAAATTATAGGGGCGGAAATGCGCAGAATGGAGAAGAAAAACTCCGGGGTAAGCAGCATGCTCACAAAGTTAGACATTCACCGCACCCCCTTCCTCAAGGCTCTGGGCATTTTTCCGCTGCAGCTCCTCCTGAGCGGTCTTCACCACCAGCTTCTGGCGGTAACGGGCCATGAACTGCTCGGCAGCAAAGAAGAGGAATATTACGCCCTGGATGATATCTATGAGCTGGGCAGGAACTCCCGCATAGGTGGCCATCAGGTCGCAGCCTTTGGATAGGTAGGCCATGAAGAAGGCCGCCAGAGGAACATACAAAGGATTGTTCCCCGCCAGTATCGCAATGGTTATGCCCGTCCAGCCGTAGCCCGGCAGGGCGCTCCAGGAGAAGGTGGGATAGCGGCCCAGCATTTCAATGCCGCCGCCCACGCCGGCCAAAAATCCGCCCAGAACCTGGGAGAGGACCACCACGGCCCCCACCTTCATGCCGGAGTACATAGAGAAGGACTGGTTAATGCCTATCATCCTTATGGAGTAGCCCCAGCGGGTACGGTACATGAATACCGCTACGATCACTACGGCAATTAGAGCCACCACAAAGCCCCAGGTGAGCTTGGCCCCGGTAAAGACGCTGTTATCTACAATGGGGCCTATCTTGGCCGTCTCCATAAAGGGGAAGGACTGGATCTGTCCCTTGGACTTGTCCGCCAGGTGTGTGCTCATCAGGTACTTGATTATGTACATGATTATGTAGTTAAGCATCAGGGAGTTGACCATTTCGCTCACTCCCATCTTTGCCTTCAGCACTGCCGGGATCAGCATCACCACTGCCACGGCTACGCCTGCCGCAAGCACCGCCACCACCGGGTGGATACCGGCGGCCATGGGCACATACACGGCTATCATGCCGGCGACGAAGGCGCCCAGCATGGAGCCGCCCTCGGAGCCCAGGTTGAACTGGTTGGCCGAGAACATGACGCAGACGGACAGGCCGGTGAATATCGTAGGTATCATGGCGGCAAAGACATCTGCCAAACGCTTCAGCTCAAAGCTGGTTCCGTTTTTGCCCATGCGAAACAGGGGACCTATGAGCAGCTGCTTCAAAGCCTCTCCGGCAGCCTCCATTTTCTCACCGATACCGTCGCCCTCGGCACTGATAAATATGAGCAGTGTGGCCACCAGCAAAGCGATGAGTATAGCCAGGAAGCCGCGTATAAGGGTAAATCCTATTTCCCGTCTTTTAGTCATGGCATACCCTCCCTATCTCCTCCGGGCTCTGATGCTTGAGCCCCAGCATGTATTCGCCCATTTCGGCGTCTGTAAGGTCGGCGGTATCCTCAAAGTAGGCGGCAATATGCCCGTTGTGCATGACGATAAGGCTGTCGGACAGCTCCATCACTTCGTTTAGGTCTGCGGATATCAGCAGCACTGCGATCCCGGAGCGGGACAGTTCCAGCAGCTTTTTCCGTATAAATTCCGTAGCCCCCACATCTATGCCCCGGGTGGGCTGGTCGGCAATAATAAGCGCCGGGTTATTGGAAAACTCCCTGGCTACCACAACTTTCTGGATATTTCCGCCGGAGAGCATGCCCACCTGCTGCCTTCTGGACTTACAAAGAACGGTAAACTCCTCAATGAGCCTGTCGGACTCGCTGTGGATAGCGCCCATATTGAATACAGGGCCCTTGTTCAGACGTTTTGCACCACAGCGGTCGGAGATAAGATTTTCTTCAATACTGGCTGTGGAGGCAATACCGTATATCATGCGGTCCTCCGGCACAAGAGACACGCCCATCTCCCTTATCTTCTCCTGGGAGACTCCAAGGATATTCTCCCCATTGACTGCGGCGCTGCCGCCGTTAGGGCGCTGGAAATTAAAGAGGATGTCCACAAGCTCCTTCTGGCCGTTGCCTTCCACGCCGGCAATACCCAGTATCTCCCCCTTGCGCACGTCAAAGGAGACATTATCCAACATTTTTCTGTTCATGCTGTTGGTAAACTCCAGGTCTCTGACACGAAGCACCACGTCGCTGGGCTTGGCCTTATCCTTCTGGATCTCCAGAATAACATCCCTGCCCACCATGAGCCTGGATATTTGCTCCTTGGTCACATCCTTGGTGTTGTACACTCCCATACTGCGGCCTCCCCGGAGTATGGTCAGCCGGTCGGTTATCTCCATTATCTCGTTTAGTTTGTGGGAAATGAAGACTATTGTGTAGCCCTGCTCCTTCAGGCTTTTCATCTCTTTGAACAGTTCCACAGTCTCCTGGGTGGTGAGCACTGCCGTGGGTTCGTCCAGAATGAGTATCTTTGCTCCCCGCACCAGGGCCTTAAGTATCTCCACCTTCTGTTTCATGCCCACCGGGATATCCGCCACCCTGGCCTCCGGCTCCACATGGAGATTGTATTTTTCCGAGTACTCCCGGGTTATCTCTATGGCCCTGACCTTGTCTATGAATATTCCCGATTTTTTGGGCACCATGCCCAGCACCATATTCTCCGCCACGGACAGGCTGGGGACCAGCATGAAGTGCTGATGCACCATACCTATCTCGTGTTCTATGGCCACGGCGGGCGAGGTGATATTCAGTCTCTCTCCGTTTACGATTATCTCCCCGCTGGTGGGCTGTTCCAGTCCGAACAGCATTTTCATCAGCGTGGACTTGCCTGCGCCGTTTTCTCCCATCAGAGCGTGTATTTCACCTTTTTTAAGGAAAAAATCCACGTTCTGATTTGCAGCGACGCCATTGGGATAGACCTTATTTATCCCTTTCATCTGGACCACATATTCGCCTTCGCCGGCGAGCTTTTCCTCTGGCATAGCGTGCATCCCTCCTGTTCCTCTTTTTGTCGTCTGTCCTCAATTTTCTGACTCAGTTCTTTTCTCATCATGCGCCAAAAGCGGCATATGCTCAGGAAAAAACTGAGCTGCAATATGAACCAGGAGGGAACTCTTGCGAGCCCCCTCCCGGGATTTGCCCTTTTGCCGCCAGCGGCTTTAGGGGCAAGCTCTGTATTCTTACGGACGAACTTCCTCACGCACGGCAACCACATCCACCGCATTGTCGCCGATGGCGGTGGGAACCACTATCTCGCCGGAAAGGACCTTCTCCTGGGCCTCGGTAACGGCGGCCTTGGTGGCGTCGGAAGCATAGGTGTCAAAGTTCTTGTCGGTGACTATGCCCACGCCGCCTTCGGCCAGGCCCAGAGTGACCTCAGTGCCCCAGTACTCGTTGCCGGCATCCAGCTCGTCAAAGAACCAGACCAAGGAGTTGCCTATGTTCTTCAAGCCGGAGGTGAGGGTGATGGCAGCCAGGTCGCTGGACAGAGTCAGCTCCTGGTCGGAGTCCACGCCGATGAACCAGGCCTTGCCGGTCTCCAGAGCGGCCTCGGCTGCGCCGTTACCGGCATTGCCTGCCACGCCCCAGATGATGTCGCAGTTGTTGTCGTTTATCATGGACAGACCGTACTCTTTGGCTATAGCGGTGTCCACATAGTCGTTGGTGTAGCGGGTGTCTATCTTGATGTCGGGATTGACGGAGCGGGCGCCCTCAATGAAGCCTATGAGGAAGTCGTTGATAACCGGGGAGTCCACGCCGCCAACGAAGCCCACCACTGCATCCTCATTGATCATATCGATGCTGGTGTCCACGGTCATGCAGGCGGCAAAGATACCCACCAGGTAGCCCATGTCGTTCTGCTTGTAGGTGATGTTCACCACATTGCTGTTGGCGCCCACATAGGTGTTGTCATCGAATATCAGGTATTTCTGATCGGGATAGGCGGTGGCGACTTCCTTCAGATAGTCGGGCATCTGATAGGTGCCGCAGACCACCACGTCATACTCGCCGGACTCGGACACATCGTACAGGGTGGACAGCCAGGTGGGCTGATCTTCATCGGTGCCGCCCATCTCGATGGTGACATACTCGATGCGGCCGGCCTCCTCCAGAGCGGCCAGGCCGGACTCTGCGGAGTCGAAGAAGGACTTGTCACCCAGGTTGCCGTTTACCAGATAGGCCACATTGTAGACCTTGCCGGTTTCCTCTTCGGCGGGAGCCTCTTCAGCGGGGGCCTCCTCGGCAGGAGCCTCTTCGGCGGGGGCTTCCTCGGCGGGAGCTTCACTCTGGCCGCAGGCGCAGAGGGAGAATACCAGGACCAATGCAAGCAGCAGTGCTAAAATCTTTTTCATTATTTACCTCCTTAGTTAAAGTGCACAAATTTCTAACGAACTGCTCTAGGAATATAGTATAACATTTTAGGCATTTTGTCAACATATCCATTGCATATTTTACTGTTAAGAATGAATAAATTCATCCCTGAAATTTTGACACTGTTTCCAAAACTATATGGACAGCAAAAACGGACCGCCGAAAACCGGCAGTCCGCAATGATTTTCCGCAAAAATCCCTGTTTTTTTCAGGTGGGTTTTTGCGTTGAATATTTTTTATATAACACCAATTCCGGGTTCAAGCCATCTTTCTTATAGGTACTTATAAGAAGAAAATCCATATTTGCGATAACTCCAAAATATCTTTCACTGTCGAATTCATTTTCAAGTTGGTTTCCAAGATATGTCTTTGAGTCGTCCAGAAACTTTACCAAATTGCCGTTTGGCAGCATATACTCCAGATTCACATATTTCCCTACAAGAGCATTTAGCCTTTTAATCTTTGGCATTCCACCTATATTAAGTTCATTTATTTCCCTAATCAGCTGTTGCTTAAATTTTTCAAATTGACCATTGTCACTGAGCTCATCGTAGCGTTTCCAGTAATCTAATGCAGGAAGCAGGCCTTTCATATAGGATCGAACCTGCTCCTCGGTGAAACTCTCATTTGCCATATTTTTAACGCAGACTTCAATCAGGTCATCCATATCATTATAGGTATATGTTCCGTCAGCATAGCACCATTTGCAGTAGTCTTCGTTGAATGTGCCATCATAATTACGACTTATGATGGCGTCATCATCAAGTGGCATTCCGCAGCACTGGCAGATTAGTTTCCTGGGTGCTCCTAAAAGCGTATTGATTGAAATGTCAAAGAACTTTGAGAGCAGCTTTAAGGTTTCTGTATTTGGAATTGTCTCTCCGTTTTCCCAACGTGATACCGCCTGCCTTGTAACATAGAGCTTTTCGGCAAGCTCATCCTGTGACAAACCTTTTTTCATTCGCAATCGGAGTATAATATCTTTCGTATCCATTAAAGTCACCACCTTGCGAATATTATAGTATGCGCACATTCTGTAAACAAGCAACCTGCCGTTGCTGCAAGCAGCGCACATTAACATCAGATATGTCAGCCACAAGCTCGTTCCTAAATATTTTTTCGCAAATAAACCATATCTGTCAGCTCCACACCGCCATCATAGATCGGGTGGTCATAGTTATCAGTAAAGAAGTTTTTGATAATATGAGAACGGGTAAAGCCGCACTTTTCATAAAAAGGGATCGTTGATGGGCTGTCACCCGTTCCCACCTGCAATATCGAATAATCGCCCTGATATTTATTGATAATAAACTCAATCAATGCTTTACCGTAGCCCTTACCGTGAAACTGTGGATCTGTGGCAATGTTTTTTATTTCAAGCACTCCGCCACCAACATCTAACACAACACATTCAGATTTGACTCCGTCATCTTCTAAAACATACATTGTTCCCTTTGTAAGATATCGGTCTATCATATTTTCCTGTTCATCTGCCAATAGCAGCAAATCAAGATATTGCTTCTTACCTTCTTTCACCTCTTTGATATCCACAGTCCTCACCTCTTATTATGTCGTTCTCTATTATTAGAAATGGGCAATCCCGATTAAGGACTGCCCATTTATTCCATTGATTATACAATCCTTCAGGATCTGCACACAATCCCGCACCGGCAGCACAATTCAATACAGCTTGGCTCCTGCCGGGATGTGCTCGTCTACCATCAGCAGGTGGAGCCGTTCCTGGCCCTCCTCGTGGTGCACGGCGCTTATCAGCATGCCGCAGGAGTCGATGCCCATCATGGGCCTGGGGGGCAGATTGGTTATGGCTATGCAGGTCTTGCCCACCAGCTCCTCCGGCTCATAGTACTCGTGGATTCCGCTGAGTATCACTCTGTCGGTGCCGCTGCCATCGTCCAAAGTGAACTTCAAAAGCTTCTTGCTCTTCTTCACCGCCTCGCAGGCCTTCACCTTCACCGCCCGGAAGTCCGATCTGCTGAAGGTCTCAAAGTCCACGAAGTCGGCAAACAGGGGCTCAATCTCCACCTTGGAAAAGTCGATAGTTTCATCCTTTGTTTCAATGGTGAGCCGGGTCTCCGCACTGCCGATGACACCGGCTTTTGCTTCCTCAGGTATATCCCGGTCAGCGGCTTTGGCATCCAAAGGCTTCATCGTGGGGAAGAGTATAACATCCCTTATGGAGCTGCTGCCGGTGAGGAGCATAACGCAGCGGTCTATGCCTATGCCCAGACCGCCGGTGGGGGGCATGCCGTACTCCAAAGCATTGATGAAGTCCTCGTCCATCATGCCGGCCTCGTCGTCCCCCTTGGCTCTCAGCTCCACCTGCTTCTGGAAGCGCTGCTTCTGGTCGATGGGGTCGTTGAGCTCGGAGAAGGCGTTGCCCATCTCGCTGCTGCACACGAAGAGCTCGAAGCGCTCGGTGAGGCGGGGGTCCTTGGGGCTGCGCTTGGCCAGGGGTGATACATCCACCGGGTGCATGGTGATGAAGGTGGGCTGCACCAGGGTCTCCTCCACCTTCTGGTCGAAGCACTCATAGAGGGCGTGGCCCCAGGTGGGCTCCACCTTGTCCATGTCTACACCGGCGGCCTTGGCTGCCGCCACGGCCTCTTCATCGCTGTCTATGGCCATGAAGTCTATGCCCAGGGTCTCCTTTACGGCCTGAGCCATAGTCATACGCTTGAAGCCGGGAGCCAGGGACACGTCCTTGCCCTGCCACTGGACGTCGTAAGTACCCAGTATCTCCATGGCAGCACCAGAGAGCAGGTCCTCAAAAAGGTCCATCATGTCGTTAAAATCGGCATAGGACTCATAAAGCTCCACGGTGGTGAACTCAGGGTTGTGGCGGGTATCCATGCCTTCGTTGCGGAAGATCCGCCCCAGCTCATAAACTCTCTCTATTCCACCCACTATGAGCCGCTTCAGGTTAAGCTCAGTGGCGATGCGCAGATACATGTCGATATCCAGGGTGTTGTGGTGGGTGATAAAGGGCCGGGCGGTAGCGCCGCCGGAGATGGTGTTGAGCACCGGGGTCTCCACCTCCATATAGCCTCTGTCCTCCAGGAAGCGGCGGACATAGCTGACGAACCTGGAGCGGATGATGAAGTTGCGGCGGCTGTCCTCGTTGACTATGAGGTCAACGTAGCGCTGACGGTACTTCAGCTCCGTGTTGGTCATGCCGTGGAACTTCTCCGGCAGGGGCCGCAGGGACTTGCTCAGCAGCACCACGGACTGGACATGGACGGATATCTCCTCGGTCTTGGTCTTGAAAACATAGCCGCCTACACCTATGATATCGCCTATATCGTACTTCCTGAAGTCGGCAAACTCCTGCTCACTCACAGCGTCGGAGCGGATATAGAGCTGTATCTGGCCCTGGCCATCCTGAATATGGCAGAATATGGCTTTGCCCATGCCCCTCTTGGACATTATGCGTCCGCAGACGGAGACTGTTTTTCCGTCAAATGCAGCATAGTTGTCCTTGATTTCTTTGGACCAGGCAGTCCTGGAAAACTTGGTCTGCTGGAAGGGGTCTCTCCCCTCCTGCTGCAAGCCGGCCAGCTTATCCCGGCGTATCTGTAAAATTTCCGACAGCTCCTGCTCCTGGCCCGGCTGCTTGTTATCATGCTCGCTCATATTCTACCTCTATCCTTTAATTACTTGTTCTCCACAGAGATTATCTCAAAACGCAGTTCCCCTGCGGGGGCGACTATGGTCACGGTCTCCCCGGCCCTGTGGCCATGGAGTCCCCGTCCCACGGGAGAGTCGTCGGAGATACGCCCCATACGGGGGTTGGCCTCCTGGGAGCCCACTATCTCGTAGGTCTCCTCAAAGTCCTCGTCCACATCCCGCACCTTCACTATGCTCCCCAGGGTCACTGAGTCTTTAGGGGCGTCCGCATCCATATTGTCCACTATCTCGGCGTTCTCAATGAGTACTTTCAGCTCCGCTATCTTGGAGTAGAGCTTGCCCTGCTCGGTTTTGGCCTCGTCATATTCGCTGTTTTCAGAGAGGTCGCCGAAACTGCGGGCCTCTTTTATAAGCTCCGCAACCTCTTTTTCCCGCACTGTCTCCAGGTAGTAAAGCTCATCCTTAAGGGACTCCAGGCGCTCCTGGCTCATTTTGAATCTGCTGGAATTAGGCATTTTAACGATCTCCTTTTCCCCATTGGGGAATTATTTTTTTGGAATTATATATTGATTTGTCTTTGCTGTCAATGCTTTGCTTTTCTTAGCTGCGGCTGAGCAGGGTCAGGGCCTCCATGAGCTGTTCGTCGTTGGAGGTACTGGCGGTACCTGTGCTCTCGCCGGTGGTACCCTGAGTGGTGCCGGTGGCAGAGGCATCGCTGTTATAGGTGATAACGTCGGGGACAACTCCGCCGTTTCTGCTGATATCGTTGCCGTTGCCGGTAATGTAGCTGCCGGTAGACAGCAGCAGGGCGCTGCCGTCGTTCAGGGTGATTATCTCCTGGGTCCTGGTCTTGCCGGTGGTGACCTCTCCCAGTATTGTGGCCCAATTATATTCCTGAAGCACAGCGGCGCAGAGTTCCGCCTCGGCAAAGGTGCCGGTGTTCACCAGCACGCACATAGGCAGTTGGATGCACATGCCGTCGGACTGTACGGTGCTCTTGTTCCCGTCCTTGCCGACTACGGAAAACAGCACGCCGTTAGGCAGCAGGTAGTCCAGGAAAGCGGACACCTCAGACTGAAGGCCGCCGGGATTGTTGCGCAAATCAATGCACAGGGCGCTTGCCCCCTGACTCAGCAGATCCTCAATAGCGGCAATAGCGTCTTGGCTGCTGCCGGCCTCAAAGTTGCTCAGCTGCACATATCCCGCCTCCGTCTTCTCCAGACGGTAGGTGACAGGGCTGATGTAGACAGAGGCGCAGTCCACCTCTATGGTGCTGCGGCCCCCGTCCAGGCCCAAGGTGAACTTGGTGTTCATTCTGGAGCGGATAGCCGTGCGGGCCTGCTCCAAAGTGTAGCCGGTAATATCCTCCCCATCCACGGAGGTGATATACATGCCGGTGGTAAGTCCGGCCAAAGCGGCGGGAGACGTGGCGTTCACGCCGATTACCTGGAAGCCTCCGCCGTTTTCATCCTTTATCATGGATATGCCGATATCCTGATATTCATTTGCCGAGGAGAGCTGATAGGTTTTATACTCATCGGCAGACATATAGCGGCTCCAAGCGTCGTTAAGTCCGCTGACCATAGCGGCGGCGGCATAATCCCCAAGAGCCTTTCTGTCCACTTCGTCTATATAATTTTCGTCTATGACATCCTTTATCTGGATATAGCGCATGGCCTCGTCATAGTCCTCTTTGCCGCCCACATTGTTCAGCATGGTATAATAGGTATAGGCCACTGCGCCGCTGATGCATATGACGAATGCAAGCAGGAAGTATTTGAATTTGATTCTAATGTTCAGGATAGCCCACATGAACTGAGCTATGGCGCTGAGCAGACGGTTTCCAAGATTAGCCATTTAGAACCTCCCAGGTGCAATTTATATAAAATCGCCGCTAAGCCGGACAGCCAAAAAAGGCTGTCCGGCATAGGGTCGGGATAAGACCTGTTGTCTATTTTGAATTAAACTCCGGCATCAGCGGAAATAGTAAGTCCGCTGAAGAACTGCTCGGGGTCAATGCGGGTGCCGCTTTGCAGTACCTCGAAGTGGAGGTGCGGGCCGGTAGAGTTACCGGTGCTGCCCACAGCGCCTATGGTATCTCCCTGATTGACAGTCTGCCCCTCGGACACTGAGATGCTGGACAGGTGGCCGTACAAAGTTACATATCCGTTGCCGTGGTCAATCATGATGCAGTTACCGTAGCCGCCGTTCCAGCCGGCCAAGGTGACAGTGCCCCCGTCGGAGGCATAGACCGCAGTCCCTTGGTTAGATGCAATATCCAGGCCGGTGTGGGTCTTCTCCTCGCCGGTGATGGGGTGTATACGCAGGCCGAAGCGGCTGGACACGTATACATAGGAGGCCACCGGCCAGAGGAAGCTGCCGGAAGCGTTGGCGCTGCCGCCGGAACTGGTCACGCTCTGGGCCGCCCTTTGGGCCTCCAGCTCTGCCACCAGTCTGTCGATAGTGGCGTTGGCTTCGTCCTCGGCGGCCATGATGGCGTCAAACTCGGCCTGTCGGTTTTCCAGATCGTCCTCCAGGGAGAGGATGAGCTGTATAGCCTCTTCTATTTCAGCCTCAAGCGCAGCCTGCTCAGCCCGGAGCTGGTCCTGAAGAGCTCCCAGCTCAGTGCGGGTCTGCTCATATTCGGCCTTGACTTCCTCGGTATGCTCCCGGGCGGCTATGTATTCGTCCTCCAGCTGGCGGTCGCTCTCCATTATCTCCCCCATATCATCTATTGCGGTGATAAGGTCGGAGAAATTGTCGGACTGGGAGATGATGGCCAGGATATTATATCCGCCGCTCTCTTCCATGGCCCGCACCCTGGTGCGGTAGCGCTCCAGCTGTTCCTCTTCCAGGCGCTGAGCCTCTTCCAGCTCCGCCGCCTTCTCGGCGATCATCTCATCATAGAGGGCGATCTCCTGGCTGTTGAGCTGCATCTGCTGGATGGTGTACATGTTGCGCTCATCCATGGCCTGCTTCTGGGCGACCACAGTGGCCTTCTGAGCTTCCAGCTCATCCACTACAGCCTGCTTTTCCAGACGCTGGGCTCTTATAGCGTCCCTCTGGGCCTCCAGCTCGTCTATCTCGCTTTGGGTCACGGCATAGGCCGTAGCGGGCAGGGCGGCAAACATCAGTGAGCCGGCCATAACAAAAGCGAGCAGTAAAGCCAGAGCGGATCTTATCTTTGTCTTTTTCATATATCTGTATCCCTTAAACTGACGGCGTCAGCAGTTGTAGTAAGTCAGGCCGCTGAAATAGGAAGCCGGGTCAACTCTGCTGCCGCCTACGAAAACTTCAAAATGGCAGTGGGTGCCGGTAGCTCTGCCGGTGGCGCCCAGGTAGCCGATGGTCTGGCCGGCGCTCACGTAATCCCCTGCGCTGACGGCCATGCCGGACATATGGGCGTAGAGCGTAGTCATATCCCCGTGGTCGATGACCACATAGTTGCCGTAGGCGCTGTCATAAGATGCGGTGATTACTGTTCCGTCGGCAGCAGAAACTATGATGTTTCCGTCGTTGTTGAAGCCGTCAATATCTATGCCGTTATGGGTAGCCGTCTGGCCGGTAAAGGGGTCGGAACGGGTACCGAAGCGGCTGGTGACTCTGGTGCTGCAAGGCACCGGCCAAGTCAGGCCGCCGGTGGAAGAGGCTGTGCCCCCGCCCAGCTGGCTGCCGGAGTTGGTTGCGTTTTGTATCTCTTCCTCAGTATAGGGGGGCTCCTGGCCGTTGGCAATGGCCTCCTGATTGGCCTGGTTCATCTGGTCCAGGATAGCGCTCTGGTTGGCTGCGGCCTCCTCGGCCTTCTTGCGCTGATACTCGGCTATCATGTTGGCGATAGTTGCGGCTGCCGCAGCCTCGGCGGCCTCGGCGGCCTCATACTCCTGTATGGCCTTTTCGATTTCCCCCTGGAGGTCTTCCAGTTCCTTGGTGTTGGCCTGGATCTGGCGGCCTATCTCCGCCCGTTCCTCCTCCAGTTTGTCCTGAGCCGCTTCGTACTCGGCCTTTTCAGCCTCATACTCGGCCTTTATGGCCTCGGTCTCTTCTCTGGCTTCCACATACTGCTCCTGAAGCTCTCTGTCGCTGGCCATTATCTCGCTCATGTCGTCAATGGCAGTGAGCAGCTGAGAGAAGTTCTGGGAATTGACAATGACGGAGAGGATGTTGAATCCGCCGCTCTCCTCCATAGCTCTTACTCTGGCCTGGTACAGTGCCAGCTGCCGTTCTTCCTTGGTGCGGGCAGCTTCCACTTCTTCAGCCTTCTCCTCGATGAGCTTGGTGTAGGCGTCGATCTCCTCCGCCACCAGCTCCAGCTGCTCATTGGCCAGCCTGTTCTGCTCGTCCAGAGCCGCCTTCTGCTCCAGGACATTGGCCTGCTGTTCCTTCAGCAGGGTCAGTCTCTCCTGACATTCCTTGACCTGATTAGAAAGGTCGTTTTTCTGGGCCTGCAGATCATCCAGATCATCGGCGTAGGCCGACACCGGGATGACGCTGAACACCAGAGAGAGCGCCATAAGCAAGGCCAGCAAGACGGCGATCACTGAGGCAATTTTCTTGTTGTTCATTTCAATCTCCTTACTGCGTGGTCTGGCCGGGGACGCAGTGTCCCGGGCCCGGAGCAAAATACTCCATGGATGATAGACGTTTAAACTTTCAAATAGTTCCTGATGGCGTTCACGCCGCCAAAGACGCCTACCAAGATCCCGGTCCCCAGGTAAACAGCAAGGATGGGCAGGGCCATGGTGCTGAAGGGTACTATGGAGATAAAGCTGCCGGCAAGTCCGCTTATAAGCTTTGAGCTGATAAGAGAGTATATTCCCCATTCGGCAAGGTAGGCCAGTCCGCCTCCCAGTATACCCAGGACCAGTCCCTCCACCACAAAGGGCAGACGGATAAAGCCGTTGCTGGCTCCAACCATTTTCATAATGGCAATCTCTTCCCGGCGGCCGAAGGTGGCCAGCTTGATGGTGTTGGACATTATGAAGACGGACACGAACACCAGGATAACTATCAGCACCAGAGATACTACACTAACGATGTTGCGAACGGAGACGAAAAAGTCGGCATATTCCAAATGAGCCAGAACTTTTGCAATACCGTCCACGGATTCCAGAGCTGCCTTGGTATCCGACATAAGGGCTATGTCCGCCAGCTGGATAACGAAGCGGTGGCGGAAGACATCCTCGTCGATGCCCACGCTGAAGTCGGAGTCGTACTGGCTCATGAAGCTGTCCATAGCCTCGGTACGGGAGACGAACTGAGCGGTGGCCACGTTGGGCACAGCCTCTATGCTGCTCTGCAAAGCGGCGGCCTGCGTCTCGTCTTCAATGCTCTCGTCCACATAGGCCACCATTTCGTTTTCGTTTTCCAGGTCCTTTATCAGCGCGTCGATGTTCACCGACAGCAGGGAAAAGCTGCCCATGATGATAAGGCAGGCCATGATAATGGTGACTGATGCAAAGGACATGAAGCCGTGAGTGGTGATGCTGCGGAAGCCCTCACGGATAAGATAGCTGTATCTACTCAATCTCATAACTGTAATACCCATCCATTCCGTCGCTGACCAGATTTCC
>CALWVZ010000032.1 GCA_944385125.1 uncultured Oscillospiraceae bacterium | reverse complement strand
GCCTGGATTATCTGGAATATCTGGCTCTTGTCGGCAATGGCGCCGAAGGGGCAGTTCACCAGGCACATGCCGCAGGAGACGCACTTGTTGTAATCTATGACGGCCTTGCCGTTTTCGTCGCTGCCGATGGCGTCCATGCCGCAGGCCTTGGCGCAGGGCCGCTCTATGCGGCTGATGGCGTCATAGGGGCACTGGTTGAGGCACTTGCCGCACTTGATGCACTTGCTCTGGTCGATGTTGCTCTTGCCGTCCTTGATGTAGATGGCCCCCTTGGGGCAGACCGCCTGGCAGGGATGGGACAGGCAGCCCTGGCAGTTGGAGGATACCCGTATCTCCTTGGGGGGGCAGCCGTTGCAGGCAAAGGGAATGATATTAATAAGGGGCGGCTCATAGTACTTCTCCGGTATATTGGCCTCCTCTATGCCGTCGCTGGCGGGGCCGTACTCGTCCGCCGTGCGCAGGGGCAGGCCGCAGGCCAGGCGCAGACGCTCGGTGACTATAGCCCTCTCCAGGAAGATGTTGCTCCTGTACCTGGCTTCGCTGCCAGGCACTATTTTGTAGGGCAGGCGGTCGATGCGGGAATAGTCCCCGCCCTCATAGGCCAGCTTAGCGACCTCCTTGAACACGCTGTTGCGCAAGTCGTCGACTACGCTGTGTATTCCTCTCATATCAGTACCTCCGAAAAAGTAATTTCATTTAACGGGGATTTCGATGGGGTCCCTTCAGCATTGTCAATATTATCACGCACTTTTATTTCAGTCAATGTCCTGTTCCGTTTTGACCGGAGCTTCTGTCAAGTGCATAATTTCCGTCTTTTTTCTTGTGGCTTTCTTTCGAGTTTACTATAATATTGTACAAAGAACAGAGAAAAAAATCTTTAACTGGAGATGAAATATTCCCCGCTTTTTCCCTACTGTATAGTTGAAGCGGAAAGGAAGTGTACACATGGAAGACGGTGTCTGCCGTGGTGTTCTTCATATGACTGACGGCTCAGAGCTGGAGGTTTACGGCGGTGAGTCCGGCAGTTTTGAAAACGGCACCGTAAAACGCTATTTCATTTTCTCGTTGACCACCATCGACCCCGCCAAAGTCACCGCCATCACTCTCTTTGACGGCAGCACCGTGGAGCTGGATTGACTCCCGGCAGAAGCCGCTCCATATGCAAATATCCCCATCCCGTTTGGGATGGGGATAGCTTTTTCATATCAAATATAGAAGCTGCCGCCGCTGTTGAAAAACCAGATGAAGTAATAGCCCACCATCAGGTGACCCAGCAGCAAGCCCAGACCGATAAGGCACAGCAGCGCCCCTCCGGCCTTTTTCTTCGCAAGGCTGTCCTGTATCATGCGCCACAGCAGGCCGATGCCCAGGCCGAAGATGCAGGTATAGAGGCTGAGGCTGCCCCAGCTGAAGTTGCCGTCGTTGGCCCGGTAGCCGGTCTCCGTGAGGAACACCGCCTCCAATATGGACACCAGCAGCACCAGCAGGAAGAGGCCCGTCTCCTCCTTTTTCCTCTCCCGCCGCAGCTGGAGAAGCAGGGTATATAGGGGCAGCAGCAGGGAGCGCAGGTACATCAGGGCCAGGCTCCCCGCCTGGCTCAGGCTCAGGCGCTTTATGGCTATTGAGGATTCGCCCTGGACGCCCTCTATGCCCATGTCCTCCAGTATCTCATTGCCGCTCTGGGCAAAGTCCCGGCTAAAGAGCATGGCATACTGGCCCACGCATATGAGCCCCGCCGGCACCACCGCCAGGCCCAAAAGCACCTCGTTTTTCAGGTACTTGCCCTTGTATTTTACAAAGTCATATATCAGCAGCCCCAGCAGAGCCGGGCAGAAGGCAAAGGCAAAGTTGGGCTTAAAGCCCGTGGCCAGCAGGAAGGCCAGCATAAAGCCCAGCCACTCCTTCTTGCCTATGCTGCCGTGGCGCTGCTGCCAGCAGCGGTAAAAGCCGATAAAGCTCAGGGGGATGAAGCTGCGGCTGAAGAGCACCGTCATGTTATGGTAGAGATTGCCGTTGTAGGCGTTAAGGTAGATGCCCGTCTGTACCCCGGGGATTATCCAGGGCCCGCAGAGATGGGCCAGGGCTGAGGCCAGGAAGGCCTCCACCGGGCTGAGCCGGGGCAGCAGGTAGCGGATGAACAGGGCCAGGGTAAAAAGGCCGATGAGGTTATTCAGCGTCAGGCTCACCGCCAGAGCCCGCTGGGCAAAGTACTCCCCGCCCAGGTAAAACAGCTGTATCAGCAGGCTGCTCAGGCCATAGTCGTTGTGGCCCAGGGCCAGCTTTATATGGGCGGGCACGTCGGAAAACACCAGGCCGGTGCAGGCGCAGTAGAACACCTTCCACCACTTATAGCAGAGGAAAGCGGTAAAAACCAGGCTGAACACCGCCAGGGGCAGTTCAGTCCTCTTTTTTGTGCCCAGTATGTCCATTGCTGCGTTTCCTTTCTCCTGTCAGGCTCTGTGCTAGGATTATACCCCAAAAAGCTGAAAAGAACAAGCGTTCCTCCCGCTCCCTCATTCCGCCGCCAGCCGGGCCTTTTCCGGCCTGCCCATCAGCTCATAGTATCTCCGCCAGTCGCTGAGCCGCTGAAGGGGGATGCGCTCCCCCTTCAGGGAGATCTGCTCCGCCACCTGCTCCGGGCGCAGGGAGCAGTCGTAGTCCACCCCGTCCTTCACTATGACGAAGCCTGCCATCACGTCCACCTCCACCCCGTCTATGATAAACTCCAGGAAATGCCGGGTCTTATAGCCGGGCTTTGGCTTTGGGGGCAGCAGCTCCCCCAGGGCGCAGAGCCGCCTTTTTACTCTCTCTATATCTGCCTCCCCGGCCATGATGTCTATGTCGTGGAAGTCATCCACCCGGCCCTTGAAGTACAGCAGCAATGAGCCCCCCAGAGCCCACAGGACGCCCTCCTCATTCAGGGCATGGGCAATGCGGCAGAGGACCGCCAGCTTTTTCTCCCGCTCCCCCATATCTTCTCTCCTCCTCCGGCTGTTTATAACAGCAGTATATCAGACGCCCCTCCTGGGGACAAGCTCCCGGCGAAAAAAGAGAGAGCGGCGTTCCGCTCTCTCTTACTGCCGTATGTATTACTTTCTGTTCCTTCTCTGCACGGTGTAGACATAGGCGCCTACTCCCACCAGGCCCAGCAGGGCCAGCATCAGCACTATCTGCAAAAAAGCGCTGCCCACATTGGTCTCATGGGGTTCATGGACCGTGACGGTATGGGTGGGAGAGGGGCTGGGGCCGGAATCGGGGGAGGCGCTGGGAGAGGCGCTGGCCGTAGGCGAAGGGCTGGGGCTGGCAGAGGCCGTGGGAGAGGGGCTGGGGCTGGAGCGCTCCGCCACCTGGACGGTGAAGGTGCTGGTCTTACCCTGATAGCTCACGGTCACGGTCTGGCTGCCTGCGCTGCTGAACACCATGGGGCTGCAGGTGAAGCCCTGGCTCACGTCGGTGATCTGCTTGTTGGTGACCACCCGCACGGACAGGCCTGTGGTGTCCAGCCTGTCGCCCACGGTATAGCTGGTCTTAGCAGGCAAGCTGGAGATGCTGATGCTCTGCACCACTTCCTTGTCCGCTTCCACCTCCACGGTGAAGGTACAGCTCTTGCCCTGATACTTCACGGTTATGGTCTGGGTACCGGCCACTCCCAACACTGCCGGGGACACTTCCAGACCGCCGGTGACGTCATAGTAGCCCTGGTCGGTATAGACTCTCACGGAGAGACCGTCGGTCACCAGGCGGTCCCCCTCCTTATACTGGGTCTTGGTGGGCAGGGTCAGAACGCCGATGCCCTCGATGACCGGCTCGTTGTTCTCAACGGTGACGGCAATGGTGGAAGATATCACCGAGGAGGAGCCGTTGACGCCGGAGTTAGTGACCACACAGAAATAATAATTGGTGCCTTCGCTGCTGGTATCGGCATAGTAGTTGCTGCCGGTGGCGTTTACGATAAGGGTGCCGCTCATGTTGGTGCCGTCCAGGCTGCGGTACCACTGGTAGCTGAGAACGCCCCCGTCCGGGGACTGGGCGGTGACGGAGATGACTGCAATATCGCCAGGACTGCACTTAACGTCGGCGCAGGTGTAGACCGTGGGCTCCGAGGCCGTGCCCGGCATCAGCTCCACGGCATAGGCTCCGGGTGCGGCAGCCAGGAGCAGCAGCAGCGCCAGAGCTATAGAAACAAGTCTTTTTTTCATCTTTTTATCCATGTCCTTTCTGCTTCGAAGTAGTAATACCATATCCTCAAACCATTGTCAACAGTTGTGAAGCCACAAAAACTATGCTAAAATAAATCTTAAGCAAGCGACGGAAAGGAGGCTCTCCATGGCCTATACTCAGTGGTACAAAGAGATGTCCGTCTACCATATCTGGCCCCGCAGCTTCCGGGACGGCAACGGAGACGGCATCGGCGACCTCTACGGCGTGCTTGAAAAGCTGGACTATATAAAGAGCCTGAACGTAGACGCCATCTGGTTTTCCCCGCTCTATCCCTCCCCCAACGCCGACTACGGCTACGATATAGCCGACTATAGATCCATCCACCCGGACTTCGGGGACCTGGAGCTCTTCCGCCGGGTGCTGGAGGAGGCCCACAAAAGGGGCCTGAAAGTCTTCATGGACCTGGTGGTGAACCACAGCTCCGACCAGCACCCCTGGTTCAGGGAGAGCCGCAAAAGCCGGGACAACCCTTACCACGGCTATTACCACTGGCGGCCGGGCCGCCGGGGCAGAGGCGGCAGGAAGCTGCCCCCCAACAACTGGACCAGCATCTTCGAGGGCGGGGCCTGGGAGTATGACAGTAACTTAGACGAATACTATCTCCATTTGTTCGCAAAAAAGCAGCCGGATCTGAACATGGACAACCCCAGGGTCCGTGCCGAGGTAAAGGACATCCTCCGTTTCTGGCTGGACCTGGGGGTAGACGGTTTCCGGGAGGACGTGGTAACTTTCATCGCCAAGGCCCCGGGTCTGCCCAACGCCTACCCCAGGCTGCCCATCGCCAACGGCATGAAGTATTTCTCCAACCGGCCGGAGGTCTACGGCTACCTGAAGGAGTTTCGGGACGAGGTGCTGAAGGACTATGACTGCTTCACCGTGGGCGAGAGCCCCCTTACCGATGCGGACATCGCCCTGCGCTATGTCACCGAAGGGGAGGGCCAGGTCCTCAATGAGATGATTGCCTTCTCCCACATGGAGGCGGACTGCTTCATGACGGACATGCTCCGCCTGCCCTTCAATCTCAGGAAGATGAAGAGGGCCTTTTCCCTCTGGCAGTACAAGCTCGCCGGCAAGGGCTGGAACGCCCTGTACATAGAGAACCACGACCACGCCCGGATAATCAGCCGCTACGGCAGCGAGGACTACCCGGCGGAGAGCGGCAAGCTGCTGGCGGCCATGTACATACTCCAGCGGGGCACGCCCTTCATTTATCAGGGCCAGGAGATAGGCATGACCAATATCCGCCTGCCGGAGATAGGCATGTACAAGGACGTGGCCAGCCACAACAACTACCGCATATTCAGCCGCATCGCAGGGAAAAAGAAGGCCATGGAGCTGCTGAAGGAGACCAGCCGGGAGAACGCCCGCACCCCGGTGCAGTGGGACGCTTCGGCCAACGCCGGCTTCAGCAAGGCAGAACCCTGGTTCCCCGTGAACCCCAACTATAGCTCCGTGAACGTGGCGGCCCAGGAAAATGACCCGGACTCCCTCCTGAACTTTTACCGGCAGCTTCTGGCCTACAGGAAGAGCGAGCCCTTGGCCCTCTACGGGGACTACCGGGAGCTTTGCCCCAGGGACAGGCATTTTTATGTCTATGAGCGCAGCTATCAGGGCCGGCGGCTGCTGGTCATCTGCCATTTCAGCTCCCGGCCCCACCGCTTCAAAGCCCCGGAGGGCAGGGAGCTGTCCCGGGGAAAGCTGCTGTTTTCCAACTACCCGGAAAATCCCCTTCAGGGGGAGAGCTTTACCGCCCGGCCCTGGGAGCTGCGGGTATACGAGCTTTGAGTTTATCCAGTCCATTAGACAGAGAGGACAAGAATATGAACAGCATTAAAGAGAAAGCCTACGCCAAACTGAACATCTCCCTGGACGTGTCCAGCCGCCGTCAGGACGGCTACCACGACATGGTGATGGTGATGCAGACCATATCCCTCCATGACGATGTTGAACTCAGCCTTGAGGAGGGAGGCGGAGTACGGGCAAAGACCAATCTGCCCTTCATACCCGGGGACGAGCGGAACCTGGCGGTAAAGGCGGCCATGAAGTTTCTGGAGGCCACCGGCCATGAGGGCCAGGGCATACTTATCAAAATAAACAAAAGCGTCCCCGTGGGGGCCGGCATGGGCGGCGGCTCCTCCGACGCCGCAGCGGTGCTGCGCTCCCTGAACCGGCTCTACGGCTTCCCCCTGTCCACGGCGGAGCTGGAGGAGCTGTCCTGCGCCGTGGGCTCCGACGTGGCCTTCTGCATTGCCGGGGGCACTGCCCTGGCCACAGGCCGGGGGGAGAAGCTCCAGGCTCTGCCTTCCCTGCCGGACTGTCTCTTCGTGGTATGCAAGCCGGAGTTTTCCATCTCCACCCCGGAGCTGTTCAGGAAGCTGGACCAGATACCCCTCCGCCGCCACCCGGACACCGCAGGGCTCCTCTCCGCCATAGAGCTGGGGGACCTTAGCCAGATGTGCCGCAGGATGTACAATGTCTTTGAGGACGTGGAGGACCGGCGCATGCGCACGGTGTCGGAGATAAAGAGCATACTTCTGGACCACGGGGCCCTGGGGGCGGTGATGACCGGCACCGGCTCTGCGGTGTTCGGGGTCTTCCGCCCGGAGGCCGGCACGGAAGGGCTCTGCGCCCTGCTGCGCAAAGACTACGGTTTTTGCGAAAGCGCCCGCTGCGTGGGCAGAGTGTTGGATTGAGACGGCAAAAAAGCCTTGCAAGCCGGCTCCCCCTGTGGTAAAATAGGCCCGCTTTGCGGCAGACAGTTCGTGACCATCCTGTCTATAAACAAAACTAGGGACGAAAACAAGTACCGTGTAAAAGTTATTTGTTTAGGCGCACCCTGGATGGGTGCGCTCTTTTTCGTTCGGAGGTGATGAAAATGGATATGAAGAATATGGACAAGACCAGAAAGCTCTGCTTTTCCGGGGCCGTCATGGCCATCTACATAGTGCTGATGTACCTGACCCAGAGCTTTGCTTTCGGCCAGTACCAGGTGCGCATAGCCACAGCCATATATTCCACAGCATATCTGTTTTCGTTCCTGGCGGTGCCGCTGGCTCTGGCCAATCTGCTGTCCAACCTGCTCATGGGCGGCTTCGGCTTTTTTGATATCGTAGGCGGCGGCCTGGTGGGCCTGCTCACCGCAGGCTGCTGCGCCTGGCTGGGCAAAAAGCGGCTGAACGTCGCTCTCACCGCCCTGCCCGTCACCTTCATCCCGGCCCTGGGCGTGGCCTCCTGGCTGAGCTATCTGCTGGGGCTGCCCTACTGGGTGACGGCTCTGAGCCTGCTGGTGGGCCAGTTCATCTCCGGCCTTGCCGGGGTCCTGCTCACCTCGGCCCTGAAAAAAATCCTGAAATTTCACTGAGGAGGAAAAAATCATGAGCGGCAGAAATTCCGCCGAGGCCGAGGGCCTCTCCCTGCTGGGAAACAAAAAGACCGTTTACAAAAGCGACTACGCCCCGGAGGTGCTGGAGACCTTCCTGAACAAGCACCCGGACAACGACTACTTCGTGAAGTTCAACTGCCCGGAGTTTACAAGTCTCTGCCCCATCACCGGCCAGCCGGACTTCGCCACCGTCTACATCTCCTATGTTCCCGGGGAGCGCATGGTGGAGAGCAAGTCCCTGAAGCTGTATCTCTACAGCTTCAGAAACCACGGGGACTTCCACGAGGACTGCATGAACATCATCATGAAGGACCTGATAAAGCTGATGGATCCCAAGTACATTGAGGTCTGGGGCAAGTTCACCCCCCGGGGCGGGCTCTCCATCGACCCCTACTGCAACTACGGCCGTCCCGGCACCCGCTGGGAGGAGGTGGCCTGGCAGCGGCTGAGCATGCACGACCTGTATCCCGAGAAAGTGGACAACCGCTGATTTTTAAACCTCGGTTTAAAATATGAAAAAACCGTCCAAGCTATGTGCATACACTACATAGCAAGGACGGTTTTTCCTATGTTCAAGACCAAGATAAGATCCCTGAAGCTTTGGGAGACGGCTCTGCTCATAGCCCTGTCCCTCACCACCCTGGCGGCCCTCTGGGCCCAGGGACGGCAGAATTCCCTCAGCGAAAAGCTGGTGCGCTTTCATGTCATCGCCGTCTCCGACGACGAGTACGAGCAGCAGCTGAAGCTGCGGGTGAGAGACGCCGTGCTGGAATATATCTCCCCCAAGCTGGAGGGGGCGGAGAGCAGCGCCCAGGCCCGGGAGATGCTGGCCGCTGAGCTGGACAATATCCGCAAGACTGCCCAGGCCGTCTCCGAAGGCCGGGGCGTCACCGTAACCCTCACCCGGGAAAACTACCCCACCAAAAGCTACGAGGGCTTCACTCTCCCCGCCGGGGAATACGAGTCCCTCCGGGTCATTCTGGGCCAGGGCCGGGGCCACAACTGGTGGTGCATCGTCTTCCCCCCGGTCTGTCTCTCCGCCGCCCAGGCGGACACCATAGAGCAGCAGCTGGGGGAGGAGGACTTCCGTCTCATCAGCGAGGATGGGGGCTATGAGCTGCGCTTCAAAGCCCTGGAGCTCTGGGGAGAGCTGGTGGAAAAACTTGGCTGAGTCCGCCGGGAACTGTTGCGCAGGGGCCCCGGGCCGTATATAATATTTCTGTAAAGTAAAATATACGGGAGGAATACGCCATGAAGCTGTGCAATATTTCTGTGGAGGGCGAGACCCATCTGGCCCTGGTCACGTCCAGGGGCCTTATTGACCTGAAGGCCGCCGGTTACACCGGCAGCATGAACGAACTCATATCCGGGGGCTGTATACAGGCTCTGGAAAAATATGCCCGGGACGAGAGCCTGCCCACGGTGGACAGCCCCGTCTTTGCCAATGTGGTGGAGCCCATAGGCAAACTGCTGTGCGTGGGGCTTAACTACAGGGCCCATGCCGCCGGTATTAATATGAAAGTCCCCGAATACCCCATACTCTTCTCCAAATTTGCCAATGCCCTGGCGCCCTGCGGCGCCCCGGTGGAGCTGCCGCCCTGGGAGAGCAGCTACGACTATGAGGCGGAGCTGGTCATCGTCATGGGCAGGGAATGCTGGAATGCGGACGAGGAGCAGGCCAAGGCCGCCGTCTTCGGCTACACCTGCGGCAACGACTTCTCCCTGAGAGAGGCGCAGATGCGCAGCGGCCAGTGGCTCATCGGCAAGACCATGCCCGGCTTCGGCCCCTGCGGCCCCTGCATAGTCACCGCCGACTCCTATGACCCGGATGTGCCCAAGGCCATCCGCAGCTATGTGAACGGCCAGCTGCGCCAGGACGGCAGCACCCGGGACATGATATTCTCCTGCGCCAAGATAATCAGCTATGCCTCCAAATACATAAAGCTCTGCCCCGGCGACCTCATTTACACCGGCACCCCCAGCGGCGTGGCCCTGGAGGGCCAGACCAAGCAGTGGCTCCGCCCCGGCGATGTGGTGGACGTGGAGATAGAGGGCATCGGCACCCTCCGCAATCCTTTGGTGTGAGCCTCCCGCTCCCCGTATAAAACAACCCAGTTACCCCCTTTCCCCGGCTCCTTCGGACTTCCGGGCTTCCCCCGGCCCCGTGTTCGGAAGCGCCGGGGATTTTCTATGCCCCGGTGCTTGACAGGTTTCTTCTACTGTTGTAGAATATATTCAGAGATACTACAATTGTAGAACATTTGGAGGTGAAGCGCAATGAAGGACTTTCCCCATCTACCTGACGCCGAGCTGGAAGTGATGCAGATAATCTGGACCAAGGGGGGCGGAGTCTCCCGGCAGGACATTGAGAGGGAGCTCTCCGCCCGGCGCAGCCTGGCCCCCACCACCATCCTAACCTTTCTCAGCCGCCTGTGTGAAAAGGGCTTTCTCCGGGCGGAACGGGAGGGCCGCAGCAAGCTGTACACCCCCCTCATCTCCCGGCGGGACTATCTGGCCAGGGAGAGCCGAAGCATTCTGGATAAACTCTTCGGCGGCTCTCTTAGCTCCTTTGCCCTGTCCCTCAGCGACGCCGGGCTGAGCAGGAAAGAGCTGGATGAGCTGCGGGAGCTATTGGAGAGGGATGAGCTATGAGTTTTTTTGAAAGCCCTCTGTTTTTCAGGCTCTTTGTAGGCCTTTTTTTGAGCGCCATGGTGGCCTGGGGCTATCGCCGCAGCCGGCGCTGTGAGCGGGGAGCCCCGGTCTCCATGGCCTTTCTCGACGCCCCTGCCGGGCACAAATATACCTATGTGTACTTCGACCCCCTTACCTTGCCCATGGTGCTGGGGATATATCTGCTCCTTATCCTGCTTATTGGCCCGGGCAATTTCGAGATCGTGGCCGGATTTTTTCTGGGAGCGATACTGACCATAAGCGTATATTTCGGTCTGCTGCTTCTGCTCCTGCCCCTGCTGAGGCGCTTCTTTTCCTCCCACGCCTGCGCCGTTTTGTGGCTGCTGCCCACTTTTCTTTTCTATTTACCCAGCGTGCCGGACAAGCTGGCCTGGAGCGCCTTGTTGACGCTAGAACTTCCGGCGGACTTTCCCCGGCTGTTTATGTGTATCTACCTGCCGGTTGCCCTGGCCGTCTTCGGCTGAAAGCTGCTGGAAAACCATCTGTTCTACAAGCGCACCATGGTCTCGGCCTGTGAAATCACTGAGGGCCGGGAGCTGGAGCTGTTCAAAGCCGAGCTGGAGCGGGTGTCCTATCTCAGTCCGGTAAAGCTCTGTTACAGCGACGCTTTGAGCACCCCTCTGTCCATGGGTCTTTTTAACAAGACCCGGGTCACTCTCCTGCCCCGGCGGGACTACACGGAGCAGGAGCTGAACTTCATCTTCCGCCACGAGGTCTGTCACCTTCAGCGCTGCGACATCCACACCAAGGTTTTTCTGGCCTTCTGTCTGGCCTTTTGCTGGTTCGATCCCCTGGTGTGGCTGGCGGTACGCCGGGCTTCGGAGGATCTGGAACTTTCCTGCGACGAGCTGGTGCTGGAGGGCCTGGGCCGGGAGGAGCGGCAGGCTTACGCCCGGCTGCTCCTGAGCTGCTCCGGCAAGGCCCCGGGCTTTACCAGCTGTCTCTCCGCCGCCGGGCGCACCATGCGCTACAGGCTGAAAAACGTGGTGGAGCCCCGGCGCCGCCTCCCCGGCACCCTGCTGCTGGCGGCGGTGATGTTCCTGTGCGTCATGGGCTACGGCCTGGTGATATTCAGCATATAGACTTCATATATAGCTCAAGCCCCCGGCGGAGCATAGTTCCGCCGGGGGCTGTCGTTTTATAATCATTTCAGTCCGGCAGGAACACGGTGAAGGTGCTGCCCTTGCCAAGTTCGCTGTCCACCCTGACGCTGCCGCCATGGAACTGGGCTATCTCCTTCACCATGGCAAGGCCCAGGCCGCTGCCTCCGTCTTCGCCCCGGGAGCTGTCCGCCTGCCAGAAGCGTTTCCACACCTTGTCCAGGTCCTCTTTGGCTATGCCTATGCCGTCGTCGCTAAGGGATATCTCCGCCCCGTCCTTCAGCTTTTTCAGTCTCAGGAGGATGTGTCCCCCGTCTTTGCCGTACTTATAGGCGTTTTGCAGCAGGTTGTGTACGACCCGGGAAACGAGGGCGGCGTTGAACTTCAGGGAGATGTTCTTGTCTATCTCCGTTTTCAGCTCTATTCCCCGGTCATTCTCCGGCACGAACTCGTTGGCGCACAGCTCCACAAAGGCGCTGAGATCCCCCTGACGCATGGGGTAGCGGTCGGTGCCGTGGTGCATCCTTGTCAGGCCCAGCAGCTGCTGCACCAGCTGGGACATGCCCTTGGCCTGCTCCTCGATGACGCCGATGGAGGCCAGGAAGTCCTCCTTCGTATCGTCCTTGCGTTTTGAACGGTCGCACTGGGCCAGGATGATGGTGATGGGGGTGCGCAGCTCGTGGGAGGCGTCGGAGACGAACTGGCTCTCGGCAGTGAAGGATTGCTCCAGCCGCTCAAACATCCGGTCAAAGACCCGCCCCAGCCTTTTCAGCTCCTTGGGCCCCCGCTTCAAAGCCAGCCTGCGGCTCAGATCGCCACCGTCGGAGATGTCGTTGGCTATGCCTATCATCTTGTCCATGGGCCGGAAGGACAGCCAGGCTATCAGCCAGCCTCCCCCCACCGCCAGCGCCAGCAGCCCCGGCACTATGCTGAGGGTGAGTATCAATATAGTTCGCATCAGGCCCGACTGGTCCTGGGAGTCGATGACCCCTCTTATCCATATGCCGGTGACATCCATGTCCACATAGCAGTCATAGATGTAATATTCTCTGTCGCCTATGAGCTGGCTGCGCATCACATTGTTCTCCAGAGGCAGGGTGATGTCCACGTCCTCCGGCATGGCCCCCATGAGCAGCTCCCCGTCATCATTAAAGAAGTCGCAGTAGACCCCCCGTTTGTACACGTCCAGGTCGTCCCACTCAAAGCGGCCGTGGTCGAACTCCACGTCTCCGGCGTTGGACAGCACCACCTTCACCAGCCGACCCGCCGGGTCGTCGCTGATGGTGTTGGCGTTTATCACCAGCACGAACACCAGCACCATGGCCGCCATCAGCAGCACCATCAGGGTGAACCACAGGGTCATCCGCATTTTTACCGAAAGCATAGGCCAGCTCCTTTACTTCTCCTTCAGCACCCAGCCGGTGCCCCAGACGGTGTGGATAAGCTTTTTGGAAAAGCCCGTGTCCATCTTCTTTCTCAGATAGCCCACGTAGACGTCCACCACGTTGGTGCCCCCCTCGTAGTCGTAGTTCCAGAGGTTATTCTCTATCATCTCCCGGGAGAGCACCACTTCCTTATTGCGCATCATGTATTCCAGCAGGGAGAACTCCTTGGCTGTCAGCTCGATATTCTTCCCGGCCCGGGTAACGGTCCTGGTGTTGCTGTCCAGGCTCAGGTCGGCTATGGTATATACGTTGGAGCGGTTGCCGGTGTACTTTCTGGCCATCACCCGCACCACCGCCATAAGCTCCTTGAAATCAAAAGGCTTGGTGAGATAATAGTCCCCCCCGCTCTCCAGGCCCTGCACCTTGTCCGCCACGGCGTCTCTGGCGGTGAGAAACAGCACCGGGGTCCTGTCTCCCCTGTCCCGCAGTCGCTTTACCAGCTCAAAGCCGTTCATCTTCGGCATCATCACATCCAGGATTATCACGTCGTACTGGGCGCACTCCAGATATTCCAGAGCCTCCAGGCCGTTATAGCAGCTGTCCACGCTGTAGCCCTCGTCCTCCACCGCCTCGCTGATTATTCGGTTCAGATGCTTTTCGTCCTCCACCACGAGTATGCGCATCCCCCCGCCCCCTTTCCGTTTTTTTATTTTATACTAGCCGAAATTATTAATAATTTTATTAACGGCGCTCCTCGGCCTGCCCCCTCCGTTCCCGGGTCCCGCCGGATTTTTTGCTTTGTCATTTTGATTTTAATTCTTTTCTTAGGATATTACAATATACTTCGATCATAAACAGGAAAAGGAGAAGAGAGATGAAGAGATTTCTGAAGATATCTGCGGCGGTCCTGGCCCTGCTTCTGGTCCTCGGCGGCGCCATAGGCGGCTATTTCATCCACCGGCACAACAGCTTGTACATAGGCCGGGACATGGCCCTGGAGATAGCCCTCCGGGACGCCGGGGTGGAACCCTCCGCCCTGAAAGACCGGGACATCGACTTTGACTCTGGCTACGGCTCCGCCTGGTACGACGTGGATTTTGAGACGGCAGGCATGGAATACGAATACTCCCTGGATGCAGTCACCGGGGAGATAGTCTACAGGTACTCCGAGCCTGAACGCCATTAACAGAAGACTTTGCCTTCTTTCAGCCGCTTTCTCCCGTTCCATTTTCCCCTCTTACCCTCTGCACAAGGGCCGCCCTTTTGGGCGGCTCTTGTCAGCTTGTCAAAAAAGCCCTACAGACTTTTTTGACTGCGCTTCTCCCGCCAAGCATTTTGCCCTTGGCAAAATGCTGCTGCGCTGCGTCGCTGCAAACTCCATATCCTTCGCAGTGGCGGCTGTGGCCACTGCTCATACATTCCGTTGCAGCTCCTTTCCGAATCAAACCCGCTTACGCTGGGCTTTGATTCGGTCTTGACAATCAGGGAAGCTGATTGTCAAGGCTTTTCTGTGGCGGGTTATTGAAACACGAGAATTGCGACCCTGCCGCTGCCGGGGGCAGATAAAGGCAGGGCGCAATTTCCGCAGCCGCCCGAAATAAAAGCTGCAAATGCAGCTTTTATTTCGGACTTGCGGCAAGGCGAGCAAGGGGCCTTGTTCTCGCTGCGGCTCGGTCACGCTGCGGCTCTGACATGCCACCGGCATGTCATTCACTACCGCAGCGCCGCTTCGCTACCCCTCGTGCTCCCCCGCTGCTCTATTGTCTTTACTTATACTATAGTTTTTTGACAGTCTCGCAAGGGCCGCCCGAAAGGGCGGCCCTTGTGCTGTTCGACCCCGGACAGTCAGATATCCTCCTGTTTGGCGCAGCGCCGGCCTTTGTCTCTTTGCAGCCGGAACCGCAGCCCATAAGGGACGGTGCAAAAATATGTTTGACATGGCGGCAAAGTGTGATAAAATTCACTTATATTCTCGAAAAAATCGGCTTTTTTGCGGGTCCCTGAGCAGCTCCTTCCCAGGCTGCGGGTCTATGCTCCAAGGTGGGGCCGCTCCCGCTCTCTCCGAGGAAAGCCGGGCCGAGTCAATGTCGGCGCTTTGATCTCATCAGCAACAGGGGGTGGCAAAAAGTATGAGCAAAGGTATCCGGCGCTTGCTAAGCTTTATGCTCTGCCTCCTGCTGCTTGGCATGATGCTCAGCTGTCTGTCCCAGCTCACCATGCGGAAAACGGAGTTCAGCCGCTTTGCCCAATTTTTCCGGCACAGTGAAGATTACGATGTGCTGTTTTTTGGCACCAGCCACGTTATCAACGGCTTTGCGCCTATAGACTTGTGGGATGAGTATGGAATTGCCGCCTACAACTGCGGTCTGGGCGGCTCGGCCATGCCCACCACCTACTGGTCCATAGTAAACAGCCTGGACCATTCCCAGCCCGAGCTTGTGATTTTGGATTGCTACAGGTTGAACTACCCCGACAAGTATTTTTATAAAGCCGGTGTGCAGCGCATGCTGGACCAGTATCCCCTGTCCCTCAACAAGCTTCGGGCAGCGGTGGATCTGTGCTGGGACTCCGGCAGCATAACTGAGCTCATCTTCCCCTTCGCCATGTACCACTCCCGCTGGAACGAATTGACGGAGAACGACTTCAGCCCCGTCCTGTCGGAAACCAATGGTTTTACTGCCAACCCCAGCGTTTCGGTCCCTGTACAGATGAGCCGTTCCGATGCCAAATACCCCCTTACCGACGACATGCCCGGAGTGGAGTATCTCAAAAAGATCATCCGGCTGTGCAGCGACAGGGGTATCCAGCTGCTGCTGACCTATCTGCCCTATCCGGCAACTCAGGACGAGGCGGAGGAGGCCAACGCCATAGCCGATATCGCCGATGAATACGGGCTGGACTACATCAATTTCCTGGAGCTGGACGTGATCGACCTGGATACGGACATGTTCGATTCCTTTTCCCATGTGAACGTATCCGGCGCAAGGAAAATAACCGCTTATCTGGGGGAATATATCCGGGAGCATTTTTCTCTTGAGGACCACCGCACAGACGCCTCCTACCAATGGATGGAGGAGGCCGCAGCAGCATACAGGGACTACGAGGCCTCTTTGTCGGAAGGCGCCAATCTGCTGTGCGATTACCTCATGCTTATGCGCAACAACGACTGGGCGGCGGTGATCACCGTCAATGAGGGCTCGCCGCTCTATCAGGACCCTGTCCTTATGAAGCTGCTGGAGAACATCTCTCTCTCGCAGGCCCCCTGCCGGCTGAGAGAGGCGGCGGAAACCGGCGAAGCTTACCTGCTGTATGTGGACAACCGCAGCGGCCAGCTGCTGGAATATGTGGGGCCGGACCTTCCCGCCAGCTTCAGTGCGGAGCTGGGCGTCGTGACTGCCGGCATGTGCCAGGGAGTGAGCTGCCGCATCCTGGATGCCGTCACCGGCGAAGACCTGGGGCTGGACAGGGACTTCGTCTTCTCTTCGGATACCGGCTTTGCAAGAGTATATTAGTCAGAGGCTCCGGTCCGCAGCAGTAGACGCTGCGGGTCTTGGTCCCCTCCGTCCCCGGGCTTTTGTACCTGGCCGGGGCGAAATGGAGGGGGAAGAGCCATATTTTATTGACACAGATTCAAAATATGTTACAATCCACTTGTACTTCTAGGTGAGGGGCTGAGCTTTTGCTTTTCAATTCGCTGCAATTTCTTATATTTCTGCCCATAGTTCTGGCAGTATATTACATAATACCCAAAGGTGCAAAGCATCTCTGGCTCCTGGCTGCCAGCTACTATTTCTATATGTGCTGGAATGCCGTCTACGTTCTGCTGATGCTGCTGTCCACCGTCGTCACCTATCTGTGCGGTCTGGGGCTGGACGCCCTTGGCCGCCGGGAGCTGCCGGCTTTAAAGAAGCTGCGTCTGCGCAGGACCGTGCTTTGGACCAGCCTTCTTATAAACCTGGCCATACTCTTCTTTTTCAAGTATTTCAACTTCGCCATAGACAGTCTCAACGCTCTGCTCATCCACGTAGGCTTCCAGTTCAACCGCCCTGCCTTTGACGTTCTGCTCCCCGTGGGCATCTCCTTCTATACCTTCCAGGCCCTGGGATACACCATAGACGTTTACAGGGGAGACATCTATGCCGAAAAGGACTTCTTCCGCTACGCCCTCTTCGTCTCCTTCTTCCCCCAGCTGGTGGCCGGACCTATAGAGCGTTCAAAGAACCTACTCAAGCAGCTGGCCGTGCCCAAGAGCTTCTCCTATGACAATTTCCGGGAAGGACTGCTGCTGATGCTCTGGGGCTTCTTTCTGAAGATAGTGATCGCCGACCGCCTGGCCATCCTGGTGGACACGGTATACGGCCCCGATTACCAGAATTTCGGAGGCTTTGTGGTGATCGTCGCCACGCTCTTCTTTGCCGTTCAGATATACTGCGACTTCGGCGGCTACTCCTCCATCGCCATGGGGGCGGCTAAAATTCTTGGGGTGGATCTGATGGAGAACTTCAACACTCCCTATCTCTCCTTGAGCACCGCCGAGTTTTGGAGGCGCTGGCACATCAGTCTCTCCAGCTGGTTCCGGGACTACGTGTACATTCCCCTGGGCGGCAACAGGAAGGGGCAGGCCAGGAAGTATCTCAACCTAATAATAACCTTCGGAGCCAGCGGCCTGTGGCACGGCGCCAACTGGACCTTTGTTGTCTGGGGCCTGCTCAACGGCCTATATCAGATAATCGGCAGTTTGCTTATGCCCCTGCGCCGCAGCTTCGTGCGTCTCTTCGGTCTCAACGAAAACAGCCTGGGCCACAGGGCCCTGCGCATCCTCTTCACCTTCGGTCTCATCACGGTGTCCTGGGTGTTCTTCCGGGCCTCCAGTATATCCATGGCCCTGTCCATGCTGCGCAGCTGCATGTATCTGCGCCCCTGGATGCTGTTTGACGGTTCCCTGTTTATGCTGGGACTGGACAGGCCTAACTTTATCCTGGCACTCTTCTCCATGGCTCTGCTGCTTTTTGCCGACGTAATGAAGTATAGAGGCGTGTGCCTGAGACGGCTCATCCTGGCTCAGGACGGCTGGTGCCGGGCTTTGGTGCTGTCCTTTTCCATATCCTTCATTCTCCTGTTTGGTATCTGGGGCCCGGCCTATGACGCCGCCAGCTTCATTTACTTCCAGTTCTAGGAGGCGGCATGAATAAGACGATAAGCCGGGTCGCTACCATCCTTCTGACCCTTATACTCCTGGCCCTTATGCTTTCATCCCTGTCCATGCTCACCTTGCGGAAAGGGCCCTACTGGTCTTTCCACCCCTTTTATGAGAATTCTGACAGCTATGATATCCTGTTTTTCGGCACGAGCCACGGCCACGACGCCTTTCTGCCCATGGTCCTGTGGGAGGAATACGGCTATGCCTCTTATAATCTCTCCAGCAGTTCCGCCACGCTGCCCATGTCCTATTGGGCGGCGGTCAACGCCCTGGACCACTCGCAGCCGAGGCTGCTGGTGGTGGACTGCTACCGTATCTCTTACCCTGAACCGGCCGCTGAGACAGCTTTCATCCACTCCATGATGGACTCCATCCCCCTGTCCTTAAACAAGATACGTGCCGCATGGGACCTGGGCCGGGACAGCGGCTCCGTTCTGGAGCTGCTCTTCCCCTTTGCCATATACCACTCCCGCTGGAACAGCCTGGAAGAGGCAGATTTCAGCTATGAGCCCTCCCTTGCCAACGGCGCCTCCGTCTTTTTCAATGTGGCCCAGCCGGACAGGAAAGCGGATACCGACGAAAGTCTTCCCCTCAGCCCGGATATGCCTGGAGTGGCCTACGTGGAAGAGCTCATCCGGCTGTGCCGGGAAAAGGGCATAGAGGTTTTGCTGACTTATCTCCCCTATCCGGCTCCTGAGGAAGAGATGATGGAGGCCAATGGCGTGGCCCAGCTGGCCCGTAACTGGGGAGTGAACTACATCAATTTCCTGGATATGGATACCGTGGACCTGGAAACGGATATGTTCGACTCCTATTCCCATCTGAACTACTCCGGCGCAAACAAAGTCAGCCGTTATCTGGGGGAGTATATCTCTGAAACCTATGGGCTTGAAGATAAGCGCGGGGAGCCGGACTATGGCTGGATGGACCAGGCCCTGGCCGACTACAAGGCCTATGAGCTCCAGCTCCTGGAGCAAGAGAGCTATCTGAGCAACTATCTGCTGATGCTCAGCGGCAGGGACCGGGCCAGCTGCATATACATAGCCGGGGATTCGCCTTTATACGAAGACGAGATCCTTTTGAAGCTGCTGGAAAATCTGCCGGTTTCCGGCGCTGTGCAGCAGCTGCGGGAGGCGGCCGCCTGCGGGGAGGCATATCTCCTCTATGTGGACAATGCCGGCGGAGGCCTGCTGGAATATGTGGGCGGAGAGATCCCGGAGACTCTGGCCACACCTCTGGGCAGTATTGAAATACCAAGGGCCGAATACATTGGCATCAGTGTTTTTGACGCCCTCACCGGCGAGGATCTGGGCTGCGGCCGCAGCTTCGTCCCCGGAGAGGACGGCAGCTTCGTCAGAGAATTTTGAGATATAACACAAAGATACCCGCTGCGTTTTTGCAGCGGGTATCTTTGTGGGATCTTTTATTCCTCGGATTTATTTTCGTCCAGCCGGACCAGGACCTTGCCTACACGGCGGCCGTCCACCATGCTCAGCACGGTGACGCTCATATCCTCACGGCGGAAACTGTCTCCCGCCTTGGGGAAGCCCCCGAACATTTCCAGGGTCCAACCGCCTACGGTGCTGCTCTCCGCCTCAAAGTCCTCGGCCTTGCGGCCTATGGTCTCCAGGAAGTCCTCCAGGAGCATGCTGCCTTCCAGCTCATAGGAACCGTCGCTCCGGCAGACCATCTCCTGCTCCACGATATCCGTCTCGTCCCAGATATCCCCTACGATCTGCTCCAGCACGTCCTCCATGCTCAACACTCCCAGAGTGCCGCCGTACTCGTCGGTGACCACGGCCAGGTGCTGCTTTGCATGGCGCAGCTGGTTGAGCACCGCCGGCAGCTTCATGGTCTTATACACATAGCAGGGGGGCATCAGCAGCTTTCTGATATCCACCCGGTCCCCGTCGCTGAGGGCCTTCAAAAAGTGGTTGAGGTACAGCACGCCGATGATATTGTCCACGCTGCCCTCGTACACCGGCAGCCGGGAATAGGGCGCCTCCTCGATGACGGAGAGGATATCCTCCCAGTCGTCCTCGATATCTATGGCGCACACGTCCACCCGGGCGGTCATTACCTCCAGAGCGGAGATCTCCGCAAAGTCAATGGCGGCCTGGACCAGTTCCGACTGGTCCTCGTCCAGCACGTCTTCCACCTCGGCAGTTTCAATAATGGACTGGAGCTCCTCCACCGCCTCCTCCGGCCCGCCCTGGTCGGGCACCGGCAGCTTGAAGGTTATCAGGTGTATCAGCTTTACCACCAGCCAGATGAGGGGCCGGAGGATTATCATCATAAAGCGCACGGCCCCGGCGTGGCGTGCAGCCACGGTGTTGGGGTTTTTCTTGGTGGTGATCTTGGGCATGGTCTCGCCGAAGACGATCACCAGCAAAGTCAAGATCAAAGTGGCAAGCCAGGCATAGTCCTCCGTGCCGGTGAGCATTATCACCAGCACCGAAGCCAGGGAAGAAGCCCCGATATTTGCCAGGTTGTTGCCTATGAGTATGGCGCTGAGGGCGTCGTCAAAGCGCTCGGTTATGCGCACCGCCTTCCCGGCCCCCTTGGAGCCGCCGTTTTTCATGCTCTCCAGGCGCATGACGTTGCAGGAGGAATAGGCCATCTCCGAAGAGGAACAGAAGGCGGAAAAGCAGATGCAGAGAACGATGCCCACTATAACAAGATACAGGCTCATTCCTCCTCGCCCCCTTCCTTCTCGACCGGGAGCAGAGCTGCCTTCAGCTTCATTATGCGGTTATGGTCCATGGTGGCCACGGTCACCTGCACCTGATGGTAAGTGAAGCTGTCTCCCACCTTGGGTATGGAGGGGAACTGCTCGTAGGCCCACTCCCCCAGAAGGGTGTTCACCAGCTCTTCGTCCTCCTCCGGGTCCTCAAAGCCCAGCTTCTCAAAGACGTCGCTGACGGACTCGTCGGCATCCACAAGATATGCTCCGTCTCCCAGGTCCACATAGCTCTCTTCCACCACGTCGTCCTCGTCCCAGATCTCGCCCACCAGCTCTTCCAGGATGTCCTCCACGGTGACTATGCCCAGGGTACCGCCATAGTTGTCGGTAACTACGGCCATGTTCAGCTTACGCTTGGACATCACCGGCAGCAGCTCGTCGATATTGGTGCTCTGGTGGATGAAAAACACCTCGTCCATCAGGGGCTTTATGTCCAGGTTCTTGCCCAGACGCAGGTAAGCTTTTATGAATTTCCTTATTTGCAGTACACCGATGATATTGTCTATGCTGCCCTGGTACACCGGCAGACGGCTGTGGTTGGTGCCCTTTATCACGGTGAGGATATCCTCCAGACTGCTGCTTATATCCACCGCCACCAGGTCCACCCGGGGGGTGAGCACGCTCTCCACCGTCACCTCACCGAACTGGAGGGCGGAGGAGATGAGCTCTCCCTGCTCCTCGTCCAGGCTGCCCTCTTCAGTCATGTCCTCTATTATATCGTAAAGCTCGTCTTCAGTGACGGACACCTGGTTCTCATCCGGGGTGAGCTTTGCGGCGGACTGTCCTATCCAGGTGAGCAGGGCCGACAGCGGCGAGAAGACCTTCATCAGAAAGCGCAGTATAGGTCCCGTGGCCAGAGCCAGGGGCTCGCTGTACTTCTTGGCCAAGCTTTTGGGGAGCATCTCCCCGGCAAAGAAAACTACGATGGTGGTGACTAAGGTACTTACGGAGACTGCGCTGAGACCCCAGAGCTTGGTCACGGCTACGGTGACTATTGAGGCCGTTGCAATATGTACGATGTTTGTACATATGAGCAGAGTGCTTATGGCCTTATCAAAATCATCCAGAATAAACAGCGCCGTCTTTGCCCTGCCGTCGCCCCGTTCTGCCGCCGCTCTTATGCGGCTCTTGGAGCAGGAGGCAAAGGCCGTTTCCGACACGGCAAAAAAAGCCGCACAGAAAAGCAGCAGCACTGCTATTATCCATGGCAATCGACTGCCATCATCCATTTTAGGATATACATCTCCTTTATATT